>AQOF01000016.1 GCA_000565345.1 Salinivibrio costicola subsp. costicola ATCC 33508 = LMG 11651
GCCAGAGCCAGAGCCAGAGCCAGAGCCAGAGCCAGAGCCAGAGCCAGAGCCAGAGCCAGCGGTGCGCGAAAAACCGCAACGTGAAGGCTTCTTTGCGCGGTTAAAACGTGGCCTGCAAAAAACCAAAACCAACCTCGGCTCCGGCTTCTTTAGCTTGTTTAGCGGCAAGAAAATCGATGATGAGCTATTTGAAGAGCTTGAGGAACAGTTGCTGATCTCTGATGTAGGGATGGAAGCCACGACCAAAATCATTGATAACCTCACCGATAAGGCCAGCCGTCGCGATCTCAAAGATGGTGAAGCCTGTACGGCATTCTCAAACAAGAAATGGCGCACATGCTGGAAAGCGTTGAGCAACCCTTGGTGCTGACGGATCAAAAGCCTTATGTGATCTTGATGGTTGGCGTTAATGGCGTGGGTAAAACGACCACGATCGGCAAAATGGCACGCCAATTTCAGGATCAAGGCAAATCGGTCATGTTAGCCGCCGGTGACACCTTCCGTGCTGCCGCCGTTGAACAACTGCAAGCTTGGGGTGAGCGTAACCACGTGCCCGTGATTGCCCAGCATACCGGCGCTGATAGCGCGTCTGTGCTTTATGATGCGATTGAAGCGGCCAAAGCACGAAATGTCGATGTGGTGATTGCCGATACCGCCGGACGCTTGCAAAACAAAGCCAACTTGATGGAAGAGCTACGCAAAATTGTCCGTGTGATGCAAAAACTGGACGTAGGTGCCCGCACGAAGTGATGCTTACCCTTGATGCAGGCACCGGGCAAAATGCGATCAGTCAGGCCAAGTTATTTAATGAGATAGCACCGATCACCGGTATTACCCTCACTAAATTAGATGGCACCGCAAAAGGCGGGGTGATTTTTGCGGTGGCTGAACAATTTAATATTCCGATTCGCTATATTGGTGTCGGTGAAGGCATTGAAGATTTACGCACCTTTAACGCCAATGACTTTATCGAGGCGCTGTTTAGCCGGGAGGAATAACCGTGATCCAGTTTCAGCAAGTCAGCAAAGCCTATCGCGGGGGACGTCAGGCCTTACAAAAGGTTTATTTTGAATTGCCTAAAGGCGACATGGCCCTGCTCACGGGTCATTCAGGCGCAGGGAAGAGCACCTTGTTGAAACTAATTTGTGCCATTGAGCGTCCCAGTGATGGACATATTTATTTCAACGGCCACGATATATCGCGCCTCCCGCGTCAAGATATTCCCTTTTTGCGTCGTCATTTAGGGATTATCTTTCAAGATCATAAACTGCTGATGGACGCGACCGTGTTCGAAAATGTCGCCTTGCCCTTGCGGATTGAGCAGCAGTCAGACAATGAAATCAAAAAGCGGGTTTCAGCCGCGCTCGATAAAGTTGGTTTGCTTGATAAAGCGCGTTGTAACCCCATACAACTGTCCGGTGGTGAGCAACAGCGGGTAGGGATTGCGCGTGCGGTGGTCAATCGTCCCCAAGTGCTGTTGGCTGATGAGCCGACCGGAAATTTAGATGCGGCGTTGTCTGCGCAAATTATGGAATTATTCCGCTTATTCAATCAAGTCGGGGTGACCATCTTGATGGCAACGCATGACACCAGCCTGCTCGAACAATACAACCATTTACGGCGCTTTGACCTTCAACACGGAAGCTTAGCGGAGGTGGGGCATGGCTGAATCATTTATTCAGACCCAGCAACGTCACGCATTGACGGCTTGGCGTGATCTTTTTCAACGTCCGATGGGTAATTTACTCACGCTGATGGTGTTGGCCGTTGCCTTGTCTTTGCCGGCGACCTTCTATTTGCTAGCTAAAAATGTGGTCGCGGTAAGTGCGCAGTGGCAAAGCCCAGCAGAGATCAATGTTTTCTTGTCGCCGACACAATCTGAGCAACAGGGACAGGCGCTGGCGGACACACTGAAAACGTGGGCAGGTATTGATAGCGTCACCTATGTGTCACCGTCTGAAGGCATGACCGCGCTTAAAAAGCAGCGTGGCTTTCATCAAGCGGTCACTTTATTGGAGGACAATCCTCTTCCCAGCGTAATCGTGGTGGTTCCCAGGGGAGATGCTGACAATGACAGCACTCGGACACTGTCGGATCGCGCGAGTGGATTAGCAGAGCAATTAAGGCAACGGGATGAGGTCGCTGAAGTGCGGCTCGATACCGACTGGCTCGCGCGTCTTGATGCCATAAAGACCTTGGCGATGACGATGGCGTGGTTATTTTCTATTTTAATGCTGGCGGCTGTTGTTTTGCTGGTCGGGAATACGCTGCGCTTACAGGTCCTGCATCATCAACCCCGGATCCAGGTGATGAAAATGGTGGGCGCAACGGACAGTTTTATTTTGCGTCCCTATTTATATATGGGGGCTTGGCTGGGGAGCTTAGCCGCAGTCGTGGCCTGGATTCTCACTGCCATGAACACGTGGCTGATGGATGGTGCCGTCCATCAATTTGCACAGCTATATGACAAGCCCTTTACCCTCAGCGGACTGAGTTGGGATGAGTCTTTGCTATTATTGATGGGCTCCGTTTTGCTTGGCGTAGGCGCTGCCTTGCTGGCGACGCGCCGTCACTTAAAAGAGATTGAACCTGTATAGGGGTAAGTACGGTCATAGAACAACGAGAGAGACATCAGGGCTTGCAGTTTTCCCCCGCTTGGGTATATTTTTGCATGCTTAATAGCAATTCGGTCTTCGACGATTCGGAAACGAGGTTTGAATGACAAAAGAGATGAACGCATTGGCACCGATTGTACAAGGTAACATCGATGGTTATCTGCAAGCGGTTAACAGCCACCCTATGCTCAGCGCGGAAGAGGAGCATTCGCTGGCCGAGCGTCTCCATTATCATGGTGATTTGGAGGCGGCAAAGTCGCTGATCTTATCTCACTTGCGTTTTGTTGTTCACATCGCCCGTGGATACACCGGATACGGCTTACCCATCGCGGATTTGGTTCAAGAAGGCAACATTGGCTTGATGAAGGCGGTCAAACGTTTCAACCCTGAAGTTGGCGTACGTCTGGTGTCATTTGCTGTCCATTGGATCAAAGCTGAAATTCACGAGTACGTATTACGTAACTGGCGTATCGTTAAAGTGGCAACGACCAAAGCGCAACGTAAGCTGTTTTTCAACTTACGTAAAAATAAGAAGCGCTTGGGTTGGTTTAATAACGACGAAGTGAATATGGTAGCGGAGCAACTTGGCGTTGAGGCGTCAGAAGTTCGTGAGATGGAGGCCCGTTTAGCGGCACAAGATCCGACCTTTGAAGCGCCCGCATCGGCAGACGATGAGCGTGAAAATGGCCCAATGGCGCCGGTTTACTACCTAGAGGACAAAAGCTCAGATATTGCCGAGTCTCTAGAGGCAGAAAACTGGGAAGCGCACGCTAATCGTCGCTTGGCGAATGCGTTATCAGGCTTGGATGAACGTAGTCAGCATATTGTTCGTGCTCGTTGGTTAGAGGACAATAAGGCAACGTTGCAAGACTTGGCAACGCATTATCAAGTCTCCGCAGAGCGTGTGCGACAACTAGAAAAAAATGCGATGAAGAAATTAAAGCAAGCCATTGGCGATGCGCTATAGCGCCTCCTGATCCTTGTATTGGTTTCGTGAAGAAAAACCGGCCCGTTGGCCGGTTTTTTTATGCCTGAAAACCAGGCGGTACTCATCACGATAGCAAGTTATGCACAGCTTATCCTGGATCCATACTATATGTAGTGGATCCTTAGCTACGATCATCGCTTATCAACGCAATTCACACCTTTGTCCACAAACGATCAAAAATCAAACAGAGCGAGTCTTGCTAGGCAGGCGGGGGGAGACAAACTCAGGTACAATGCGGGTTCATCTCGAGGCGCACGCGATCCTCGTGTAACATCTGCTGGGAATAACTTTGTGAGTGGAGAGGTATAAGGTATGGATCAGTTCGCACATATCTCTGTGACCGATGCGTGGGAAATGCTGAACGATGATCAGCAAAATGCAGTATTAGTGGATATTCGTGATCCTCAAACCTTTCAGGTCGCGCATCCTCAAGAGGCCTATCACCTTACCAACGACACGCTGGTGGCGTTTATGGATCAGGTCGATTTTGATCAACCCGTCCTGGTTATGTGTTATCACGGGATCAGTAGCCAAGGGGCGGCACAGTATTTGATCAATCAAGGCTTCGATGCGGTTTATAGTGTCGATGGTGGGTTTGAAGCCTGGCATCGACAGTCACTGCCGACCGCATCAGGGATCGATATAAAATAGGACAGCCCATGCAAAAAATCGCGGTATTGCCCAATGCGCGCTTGGCACAAGCTTTTATCGATTACGCGGCCGCGCATGATGTTAGCCTTGAGCTCGCGCCAGAGCCAGACGCACACGTTGCGGTTTGGTTGATTAATGACGACGACAAAGCATGGGTCGACAACGAGCTAGAACGTTTTATTGCCGATCCAACACATAGTCGTTATCAAGCGGCGTCTTGGCAAGTTGCCGAGACGCGCCAAGCACGCTTTCACTACCCCTCAGCCCGATTATGGCAAACGGTCAAAGAGAAATCTGGCCCGGTTACCTTGAGTATCATGTTTATCTGTGTGGCCTTGTTTTCGCTGATGACCCTCGGCGGCTTTGATATGGTGGTGCGTCGTCTGCTGTTTCCTGCAGACAGCAGCCAACAATGGCAATTATGGCGTTTATTCAGCCATGCGCTGCTGCATTTTTCTGCCTTACACATCATCTTTAATCTGTTGTGGTGGTGGGTACTTGGAGGTCGAATTGAGCGTCTCGATAGTAGCAGTAAGCTGGTGCAGATCTTTCTCTTTGCCGCACTTTTCTCAGGCTTAGGCCAATATTGGTTAGACGGCCCGTATTTTGGTGGGCTTTCCGGCGTGGTTTATGCGCTATTGGGCTATTTATGGTGGCTAACTTGGTTGGCTCCTGAGCGTGGATTAACCATCGAAAAACCCTATGTGATCTTTATGCTGGCATGGCTTGTGATTGGATTTTTCCAGCCTATGGGCATGAATATCGCCAATATGGCGCATTTATTTGGCTTAATCATCGGTTGTGTTCTGGGTTTATGGGACGCAAAACGCCACGCCTGACTATCCGCTAACCCCTCGTTCATCGACAGATACCACTGTGCCCTAAAAAAGAGCAATGAATTGCTCTTTTTTGTTCGATGCGCATGCCTTTTTTGCGTCAGATCTATGTTTTTATGTTCGCTTTCACGGTTTTGGTTTTCATTTTGAGTAATTATTCCATTTGTTGAGCGAAATCGAAATTTTAGTTGCTCACTTGTTTGATTTTTATCTTTTTAATTAATCCATCGCGTACATCTTACTGAGGACCCTCCCATGTTTGGAATCTTCCGGCCGGCAGCTCACCGGCAAAGATTGCCAGAGTCACAGATCGGTGACACTTATACCCGACTGCGCTGGCAATTATTTTTTGGTATTTTTATCGGCTATGCCGGTTATTATCTGGTGCGTAAAAACTTTAGCTTGGCGATGCCGTTTCTGATTGATGAATATGGCTTTAGTCGCGGCGATCTAGGTGTCGCATTGGCGGCGGTATCCATCGCTTATGGTTTGTCCAAGTTCCTCATGGGCAGCGTGTCTGATCGCTCAAACCCAAGATATTTCTTAAGTGCCGGTCTGTTAATGTCATCACTGGTGATGTTCAGCTTTGGCTTTTTGCCATGGACGACAAGCAGTATTGCCATCATGTTTGTGCTGCTGTTTATCAATGGCTGGGTGCAAGGTATGGGCTGGCCGGCTTGTGGACGCACCATGGTGCACTGGTGGTCACGGAAAGAGCGTGGTGAGCTAGTCTCCGTCTGGAACGTTGCCCATAACATTGGTGGCGGACTGATTGGTCCTTTGTTCTTACTGGGTTTATGGCTGTTTAACGACGACTGGCGCGCTTCTTTCTATGTGCCGGCATTCTTTGCTGCGTTGGTCGCTGTCTTTATCTGGTTTACCTTGCGAGATACCCCTCAATCGTGTGGCCTGCCGCCGATTGAAGAGTACAAAGACGATTATCCGGATAACTATGACGAAGAAGCATTTGAAAAAGAAATGTCTGCCAAAGACATCTTTATCACTTATGTGATGAAAAACCGTCTGTTGTGGTATATCGCGATTGCCAATGCCTTTGTTTACTTGATTCGCTATGGCGTGCTCGATTGGGCGCCGGTTTACCTGGATGAAGCCAAAGGCTTTACTGTGGATAAATCGTCTTGGGCCTACTTCTTGTATGAATGGGCCGGTATCCCAGGCACACTGTTGTGCGGTTGGATGTCCGATAAGTTCTTTAAAGGGGCTCGTGCGCCAGCCGGGGTGCTATTTATGGTGCTGGTGACGGTCGCTGTGTTGGTATATTGGTTTAACCCCGCCGGCAACCCAGGCATTGATATGGTGGCACTGGTTGCGATTGGCTTCTTAATTTATGGCCCCGTGATGCTCATTGGTCTGTATGCCTTGGAGCTTGCACCGAAAAAAGCGGCGGGTACCGCGGCAGGACTGACCGGACTATTTGGTTACCTAGGTGGCGCGGTTGTCGCGAACATTGCTCTGGGTTATACCGTGGATCACTTTGGTTGGGACGGTGGCTTTATGCTGCTCACCGGTGGCTGTGGCTTGGCCATCTTCTTCTTGTGCCTTGCGTGGGTGGGAGAGCATCGTGTGCGCCGTGACGCGGTTGTGCACGCTGCCTAAATGATCTGTCTTGGCATCGCCTAGTGGCTATGCGTAAACTAGGAAGCCTCGTGATCGCGGGGGCTTTTTTTGTAAGGGGAGATGCAGTGAAGCAAAACAAACGTCATCAGCAAATCATTGATCTGGTTAAATCACAAGGATACGTGAGCACGGAAGACTTGGTTGAGCGCTTCAATGTCAGCCCACAAACGATTCGACGTGATCTCAATGAGTTGGCAGCAGAAAATCAAATTCGCCGCCATCACGGTGGTGCCACCGTGCCCTCCAGCTCTGAAAACACCGCGTATGCGACCCGCAAAGTATTGCAACAACAGGAAAAAGACACCATCGCTCAGGCGCTGGTGCAGCACATTCCCGACGGCGCAACGCTATTTATTGATATTGGGACCACCCCAGAGGCGGTGGCGCGCGCATTGCTGGATCATCATAACTTACGGGTAGTCACCAATAACCTCAATGCGGCGGCGATCTTAATGCCGAAACAGGATTTTACGGTGATTATTGCCGGTGGTGAGGTACGCAATCGTGATGGTGGCATTGTGGGAGAGGCCACGCTCGATTTTGTCTCTCAATTTCGACTCGACTTTGGCATCTTGGGGATCAGTGGTATTGACGATGATGGGTCATTACTGGACTTTGACTATCATGAGGTGCGGGTTAAAAAAGCCATTTTAGACAATAGCCGCTGTGTGATGTTGGCCGCTGACCATACTAAATTTGGCCGTAATGCGATGGTGAACTTGGGCAATATTACCCAACTGGATATGGTCTTTACCGATGTCACTCCGCCCGCGCAAATTCAGGAGATGTTAGTGGCACAAGGCAGCCACCTAGAGGTGATCAGCCATGCCGTCTCTGAGGATATGCCGTCAGTTGGGTGATTACTGATAGAGGTACTTGGTAAATAAAAGGTCGGCCAGCATTCTGCGATTGGTTTCGGCAAGAAGAAGCGCGTTGACCTTTTCTAGGCATGCTTTGCGAATCGCTTCGCGTCCCGTCAGCGATTTAATTTTGCTCGCAGTCTGTTGCGCCAAGGTTTCTATGATGACATCGCGGATCAGCGGCGAGTGGTATTCCAGCTCGCTGACCCACTTAGGGTCATCAACCATCAATTCAACTTTCACCTTGATAAAACCGAGCTGCGGGCCTTCGGTGACATAATTGGTGGTAATTTCAGGCTCTAAGGAAAAGTAACTGTACTTTGCTTGGTTGCCGTTACTGCCTTCTTCTTGTGCCTGGACGGCGGTACTGACCCATAACAACAGGCTCAGCAGTACCATCAATAGGGGTTGTCGTTTACTCATAGCTACCCAAAAATTCGGTTGATGATGTGATAGGAGTAGGCCGTGCGCATTCTCCAATCGCGGTCAGCCTGATACAATTACCCGCCGAGTATAGCAACATTGTCCGCCTCATAGGGGGACGGACAGGCGAATTTTGCGCGATGTGGCACAGGAAATAATGTCAGACTTAAATCATACCTATCTAGAGGCGCTGCAACAGGCACGCTGGGAGCGACCCGATATTGCGGCGTTAAAGCGCACCGCAAAAGGCAGCTGGTTGTTAGAATCACACTCCATGATGGCGCGACTCAAACGCCACTGTCAGGACTTCGATGTCGATGTGCTCCAGGTCTATCAACTGACGCCGGACAAATTGACCGATCATGAAACCGCTTTGATTGGCCCAGAGGCCTGTGTGGTACGGGAAGTCGTCCTCAAAGGTGACGGACAAGCTTGGCTCTGTGCGCGAACGCTAATGCCGGCTTCCACCTTAGAGGGACAGGGTGGCCACTTACACGCGCTGGGGGCCGAACCACTGGGTCAGCATGTGTTTAAACAGCGGGCCTCTCGCCGCGATGCGATTGAAACCGCGCATGTCTCTTGCTTGTC
Source organism: Salinivibrio costicola subsp. costicola ATCC 33508 = LMG 11651 (assembly GCA_000565345.1). Classification (GTDB taxonomy): domain Bacteria; phylum Pseudomonadota; class Gammaproteobacteria; order Enterobacterales; family Vibrionaceae; genus Salinivibrio; species Salinivibrio costicola. The sequence continues at coordinate 8,600 of AQOF01000016.1, forward strand.
ACACCAGCTTTATGCCCGTCGCTCACGTCTTTGCTTCATAATCGACCCATGTTAGTGGCCGAACTCTTTTTGCCTCACTCTCCCTTATATGGCAAGGAGGCGCCTGCATGAGCACGAAATTGGCTGCTTATGGCCAGCTTGCACGTTTAGACCGTCCCATTGGTACCTTATTATTACTCTGGCCAACATTATGGGCGTTATTTTTAGCCGCCGATGGCATGCCGGCGTTGCTGACCCTGGTCGTATTTGTGCTCGGGGTGTATATGATGCGTGCTGCCGGCTGCGTGATTAACGATTATGCGGATCGCCACTTTGATGGTCACGTCAAACGCACCAAAGCGCGCCCTTTGCCCTCAGGGCGGATTGGCGAGAAAGAAGCGCTGGGTTTCTTTATTGCGCTAGTGTTAGGTGCATTTTTATTGGTATTAACCCAAAATACGCTCACCATTCATCTCTCGTTTGTTGGGGTGGCGCTGGCGTTTATTTACCCGTTTATGAAGCGCTATACCCATCTTCCCCAGCTGGTGTTGGGGCTGGCGTTTAGCTGGGCGATCCCGATGGCGTTTGCCGCGGCACAAGGGGCACTCCCTCCGGTGATTTGGCTGCTATTTATGGCCAATATTTGCTGGACTATTGCTTACGACACCTTGTACGCCATGGTGGACCGCGATGATGATCTAAAGATTGGGATTAAATCGACCGCTATCTTGTTCGGACGTTGGGATAAAGCCGCGGTTGGTGTATTGCAGTTATTGACGCTTGCGCTATTGATGCTCGCCGGGCAATGGCTAGACCTGGCGGCCGGTTACCAATGGAGCCTATTAGCGGCCTTTGCGCTATTTGTTTATCAACACTATCTTGCCCGTGAACGGGAACGCATGGCATGTTTTCAGGCTTTTTTAAACAATAACTATGTCGGTTTAGTGGTATTCATTGGTGTTTTGGCCGGTATTTACGGTTAATGTTGTCGGTGTGATAACAAAAGCGCTGGGTGGGTGAATCAACTTTTTCTCCCCAAGCAACTTTTTGCTCAGCTTGGCAACTTCTTGCTTGCGGTCGAGCAAGAAGTTGCCAAGGTAATCAGTAAGTATCTGTAAAATAATAAAATAAAACTTGGCATGCTTTTCGCGCTATGACCATTACCACAGTGAATAGCTGTGCTTAATGATTAAATGTTTATAGGAGCGATTATGCCAACGCCATGTTATATCTCGATTGAAGGTGAAACCCAGGGACTGATTACTGCCGGTGCGTGTACCGCTGACTCTATTGGTGATTCTTTCGTCGAAGGTCATGAAGATGAAATGCTGGTTCAGCAGTT
>AQOF01000017.1 GCA_000565345.1 Salinivibrio costicola subsp. costicola ATCC 33508 = LMG 11651
CGCTCCAACCTTCAGACGCGAGTAACACTGCTTTGATACGATCGCGCACTCGCCCATCACGAGTCGTCCCATGTTGGCGGTCGAGTTCAAGCTTCTGCTGTTTGGTTAAAGTCACTTTCATAGGTAGGAATCATGATCCTGTTTCTACGTAAAATCAAGCATCTTCAATGATCACGGGTATAGATCAAGATAACTCTGAGACGCTGAGCCTCACGTTAGATGATATTCCAGCTGGATCGACACTGTCCGACGGTAACCAGGAGATGATTGTTGAAAGCGGCTCTATCTCTCTTGAGGGCTGGGATCTATCTAATCTTTCCATCTCTGTGCCTGAACCGCATGAAGGCGAGATCAACCTGCAAGTGACGGCAACCAGCACGGAGAATGGTAATGGCGATACGGCGAGCGTTACGGAAGATATTCCAATTTCTGTACTGCCGCTCTCGAGTGGTTTGTCGGTGTCTGCTTCATTGTCCGAGTTACCTGATGGCGTTCATCCTGCAGATGATCTCATCGCGCTGGCGGAAGCGAACGATGGTAGCTCGACCGATGAATTTGATGAAATCAAATTTGCGTCTAACCAAACCCATGGCGAGCATTTAGTCACTAACGCCGGGGATGATTTGATCGTGGGCGGAACCACCGCGAGCAGTTACACCCTACAGAGTAAAGGTGGAAACGATACGCTTATTTCGCGGAATGCCGAAGCGACAACCGTATATTATGGAGGCAATGGCGACGATACAGTCTACCTACAAGGGAACCGCAGTGACTATCGCATCGGGCTACGCGACAATAATGAGTGGGTACGCCTTATTTACCAAGATGAACAAGGAAGCCACCCCCATCATGATCTAAATAAAGTGGAAACCATTTACTTTGCCGATAGTAAATATGAAGTAGATAATGGCGAACTCATCAAAGTTGCCGATATTGTGCAGTTGAACGTCGACGTCACATTGAACGACAGTGATGGCTCTGAACAAATCACATCGATGATTATTTCAGGAATACCGGATGGCGGTAGCGTTTCGGGGGGAGAGCAGCTTGATTCGGGCGATTGGCAAGTGCCTATTGGCGCATTGCAATCAGATCCAGACGCTGGGCTATCAGTCACGGTTGAATTGCCAGAAGGAAGTGCCCCTGATTTATCCGTGACCGTCGGTGCGGCAGAAGTTGATGAAAACGGTAACCCTGTCGACTTGCCTGAATATGCAACGGCGCAACCAGGCACAACCGTGCTGCCACCGAGTGATCCTAATGGTGATAACACAATTGAAGGAGGCTCAGGTGATGATGTTATTCTTAGTGATATTGGAGGGGTGGAAGATAACTCGACCGCACCAACAAACTACAATATCGCGTTAATTGTTGATACATCAGGCAGCATGGGATATGCATTAGAGCTGGGAAGTTCTGAATCGCGACTCGATGTGTTGAAAACGTCGTTGAAGTCGATGTTGGAGAATATTTCTGATCATCCAGGCACGATCAATCTGGCATTGGTAGACTTTAACTCCTCTGCGAGCTTAACAATTAATATTGATAACTTTACCCAGTTAAGTGAATGGGAGCATGATTGGTATGTTGATCGTGTTATAGATTCTCTTCAGTCTGACGGGGGAACTAACTACGAAGCGGCCTTTAATCAGGCGTCTTCATGGCTAAATACGCACTCGGACGCGGACAGTGAAAACTTGTCATTCTTCCTAACTGACGGTAACCCGACGCTTTCGAATAGCAGTAATTACTCAGGAAATACGACTGAGTTCTTTGAATTAAGGGATTCTATTGAGGCATATGAGTCACTTGCTGAGAGCTCTACTGTTCGAGCTATCGGCATTGGAAATGGAGTGAATGCCGATATCCTCAGGTTCTTTGATAACACCAATGTATCTGGGTCAGGAACGTGGAGCGACTACTGGGGAAGTGTCAGTGCGCCAACTGGGGATGTTGAAATCGTCAAGACAGCTAATGATCTGAGTGCCGCACTCGATGAAGGCGCTAAAGAGATCAATATGCTTCCGGTCGGTGATGATGAGGTAATTGGTAATGCCGGTGACGATATACTCTTTGGCGATGTCATTAACACTGACAATCTGCCTTGGGATGAAAATGGCCTGACACGGCCTGAGTCACTACCAAATGGATCGGGCGTGGACGTGTTAACCACATTCCTTGAAATGAAAAATGGCGCAGCGCCTTCTGATATCGAGCTGTATCAGTACATTAAAGATAACCACGAGTTATTTAATGTCGATGGGGATACCCGCGGTGGCGACGATACTCTCGAAGGCGGAGAGGGTAATGATATCCTCTATGGTCAAGGCGGTGATGACACCCTCATTGGTGGGCGAGGTGAAGACACATTAATCGGTGGTACCGGTAGCGATAAATTCCAGTGGTCGCTGGATGATATGCCATCGTCTGCCGATGGCGATGGGACTGAAACCGATGTCATTGTCGATTTTGACAACCAAGGTGACACGCAAGACACCCTCTCGTTTGTCGATGATTTAACCCAGCTCATCAAAGACGGGCAAGTGTCGATTTCATGGCAAACCACTGACAGTGGTGAGGCTGAGGGCACCTTGACCATTGGCCTTGATGCCGATGGTGATAACCAAATGGATCAGTTCATTAATATTGAAAGCCTCAATATTGTTACCAGCAGCGGTGGTCAGCAAGAAGTGGTGATCAACACCTTGATTAATGGTGAGGAAGGGGAGCTACGACTCACACAAGGTGATGATAATGCCGACCTTTCAATGGGGAATAATCCAGATTTAGAGATCAAAGTCGATACGGCAGACTGGTAATCACCCTCAGGCAGCGGCTATCATGTCGCTGCCTTTTGTTTTCGGTCAAAAGAGAGATGTAAGTGACTGACCCTTCGAATAATAATCAATCGGTGCAGTGGCGAATCGCAGCGGGCGAACAACCCACCGACGATCCCTTGCTAGATTGTTTGGTATTGCTGACCGAACACTATGGCACCCCCTGCTCGGGGGATGCGTTAGTTGCGGGCTTGCCGATGACCAATGCGCTACTCACGCCCGATATGTTTCCACAAGCGGCAGGGCGCGCCGGTTTGGCCGCACGCTTGTCACGTCGCAACCTGGATAACTTAGGACCATTACTGCTCCCTTGCGTGTTACTGTTAGCAGATCAAAAAGCCTGTGTGCTGCGTGAGATTGATAATGAGGCAGGTACTGCCCTGATTCAGTTGCCCGAAAATGGCGGCGAGCAAACCATGCAGCTTGAAGCCCTTGAGGCGATGTATGTCGGGTATTGCTTTTTTATTAAGCGCCAGTACCGCGGTGATCAGTCGGTCGATTTACACCTGCACGACAATAAAATCCACTGGTTTTGGCAAACGGTCAAAGACGCTGCGCCTATTTATCGCGATGCGTTGCTCGCCTCCGTGTTGGTGAACCTCTTTGCTTTAGTGTCGCCGCTGTTCGTAATGAACGTCTATGACAAGATCGTTCCTAATTTGGCGTTTGAATCCTTGTGGGTGTTAGCTAGCGGCGCCACCTTGGCCTACTGTTTTGACTTTATCATGCGCAAGTTGCGCTCCTACATGATTGATATGGCCGGGAAGAAAGTCGATATTATTGTTTCGTCTCGATTGTTTGCACGGCTGATGGGTACGCCGCTGGCCAATCGTGGCGGCAGTGTGGGGGCCACGGCCAAACAGTTGGGTGAGTTCGACTCTGTGCGAGACATGCTCACCTCGGCTACTATCACCACCTTGGTTGATTTGCCGTTTGCGGTTTTCTTTATCACGATTATTTATCTAGTCGCGGGCGATCTGGCCATGGTGCCGGTCGTGGCTGGGTTACTGATCTTGGGCTACACCATCTCGGTCCAGCCCAAATTGCGCGCAGCGATTGAAGAGAGTAATAAATACGCGTCTGAACGCCATGGCCATCTCATTGAAAGTTTATCGGCGTTGGAAGGCATCAAAGCCAATGGCGCCGAAGGCATCGTGCAGCGCAGTTGGCAGCAAATGACCGCGCACACGGCGAATTGGAACTTTAAAGTCAAACAAATCACCAATAACGTTTCTTACATTGCCACTTTCATCACCCAGATGATGGCGATCGCCGTGGTGATCCGTGGGGGTGTATCGGGTGGCGGACGGCGATATCTCCATGGGGGGATCATCGCCGCAGTGATGCTTTCCAGCCGAGCGGTGTCACCCATGGCGCAAATGGCGAGTTTGCTCAACCGTTGGAATCAAACCAGCACCTCGCTGCGCCAACTGAATGCGATGATGGAGCAAGAGGATGAGTTTGCTGATAAAGGACACCTTGTCAGTCGTAAACGCCTTAAAGGTGAACTCAGTGCCGATAACTTGGCCTTTAATTATCCAGAGACGGAAAAACCGGCGCTTTATCCATTGAATTTTCGCGTTCAGCCGGGTGAAGTGATCGCCATCTTAGGTAAAAATGGCTCGGGTAAAACCACGTTACTCAAACTGTTAGCCGGTCTTTTTCAGCCCAACCAAGGCAGTTTACGGTTTGATGGCGTCGATAGCCGTCAAATCCATCCTTCAGATTTGCGTCGCAACGTGGGCTATTTGGCACAAGATGTGACGCTGTTTCATGGCACTATTCGCGAAAATATTATGTTTGGTACGCGCCAAGTCACTGAGCACCAGCTGATGCGCGCCGTGCAGCTGTCAGGCGTGAGTTTGTTTACCGCGCAAGACCATGAAGGCCTGGACAAACAGGTGGGAGAGCGTGGCGAACGCCTTTCTCGCGGTCAGAGGCAGGCGGTGTCTTTAGCACGGGCGTTGCTTAATGAGCCGCCTGTATTGGTGATGGATGAACCGACGGCCAGTTTAGACGCGCATGCCGAAAACCAATTTATTAAAGCGATGGAAGTGGCGGCCAAATCACGAACACTGGTGATGGTGACCCATAACATGTCACTGCTCAACCTCGCGCAGCGGGTGATTGTGATGGACAAAGGACGCATTGTAATGGATGGTCCGCGTGACAAAGTCCTCAGTAAGCTCAACAAAGGAAATGCGTCATGAGCAAGGTCGTTAAAAAGGCCAGCCAACCCGCTGATCTCGACATGATTGACGATGTTTATGGCGCGATGATGACAGATACCCCGCTCAAGTACCGTGCGGTGGTTTGGGTTGCCTTGCTGCTGATTGCAAGCTTTATTGTATGGGCCGCGGTGGCGGAGCTGGACCGGGTCACTCGGGGCAGTGGTAAAGTCATTCCTCCTTCTCATGTCCAGCTGATCCAAAGCCTAGATGGTGGCATTTTGCAGGCGATGTATGTTGATGAAGGGCAATTGGTTGAAAAAGGAATGCCTCTCGCGCGTATTGATGCCACCCGCTTTCGTTCCGATCTGGCTCAGCAAGAGCAAGAAATTGACAGTTTGCGGGCTTCGGTCACGCGCATGTACAGTGAACTTGATAGTGTCATTCTGCAGCCACCTAGCCAGCCATGGCAGCAACAGATTGAGATTGTGCCGCGTCCCATCAGTTTTCCTGATTCACTCACCAGCCGTAAACCCCAGTTAATTGCACGGCAAAAGTCAGAATATCGGAGCCGACTGGACAGTCTGCGCAATCAACTGGATATTCAGGGACAACAAATCGTTCAGAAACGCCAAGCGTTGGAAGAAGTGGCGTCCAAGATAAAAACGCTAACTAACTCGTTATCGATTATGGATCGTGAGATCAATATCACACGTCCTTTGGTAAAAAAGAAGATTGTCTCAGAAGTGGAGCTTCTCAAACTGGAAAGACAGATCAATGATATGCAGGGTGAGCTGACCAACTTAAGACTGTCGCGGCCTAAAATTAAAGCAGCGTTAGATGAATCTATCTTAAAACGCCGTGAGGCTGCTTTGCAGTTTATTGGTGAGACACGGGCCAAGCTGAGTGAAAGCGAGGCACGGCTGTCTCGACTCACAGAGGCGACCGTCGGGGCACAAGACAAAGTGAACAAAGCCGTGATTACTTCACCTGTCGATGGCACGGTGAAAACGGTGCACATCAACACATTGGGTGGTGTCGTGGGCCCGGGGAAGATGTGATAGAAATTGTACCCACTGAAGATCAGCTGCTCGTACAAGTGAAAATTTTGCCCAAAGACATTGCATTTTTACATCCTGGGTTACCGGCCGTTGTAAAAGTCACCGCGTATGACTTTACCCGCTATGGCGGGCTAGACGGTAAAGTGGAGCACATTAGTGCCGATACCACGCAGGATGAAGAAGGGAATAGCTTTTACCTCGTGCGAATCAGGACTGAGGCATCGCACTTAACGCGGGATGATGGCACGCCGATGCCGATTATTCCTGGCATGCTGACCTCGGTTGATATTATTACCGGCAAGCGCACGGTGTTGGATTATCTTCTCAATCCTATTTTACGGGCAAAAGAAAACGCACTACGCGAGCGCTAAATAATTACAAACAAGGAGAAACAAGATGCCGACCCTTTCGCATCTGTGTCATAAAACGCGCATAACGGCTATCGCGCTAGCCATGAGCTTGATTTCACCCGTTGCAATATCGCAAACATTGGAGCAAGCGGTGGCTCGCTCACTCGAGTCACATCCACAAATACGTGAAGCCTTTGCGCGCTATAAAGCGCGTGAGCAATCTATAGACCAAGCCAAAGCTGGTTATTATCCCACACTGGATGCGACCGCTGGTGTGGGGCAGGAGTGGACGGACTCACCAGGCACTCGCCGTGATACCAGCACGGATGATGAAGTAGACCTAACTCGTCGTGAGCTTGGGTTATCATTACGCCAAATGCTTTTTGATGGCTTTCGTACCCAACATGAAGTGGCGCGGACACAAAACGAAGCCACGGCCGAGCAGTGGGGCTTGATTGCCACCGCAGAAGATAAAGCGTTGGAAGTGTCACGCATTTATCTGGATGTGCTCGTAGCTGAAGAAATTGTGATCCTGGCAGAAAAAAACCTAGATAACCACCAGGAAATCTACGATGCGATTGAAGAAAGCAATCAAGGTGGATTTGCCAAAGCCAGCGACTTGTCTCAGGTGACAGGACGCTTAGCCCGTGCGAACGCAAACTTAATGTCGGCGCGCAATAACCTCGTCGATGCGCGTAGTGCTTTTATGAAGGTCGTCGGTATCGCACCTGAGGATTTACACTTACCCAGCCCCGATGCCGCGATGCTGCCTCAGTCGCTGGATACTACCTTGGATATGGCGTTAGATAACCATCCGCGTTTGCAATCTGCACAAGCAGATATTGCGGCGGCGAATGCGGCCCGTGATGGCTCTCGTGCCGCGTATTTACCGACCATCAACGTAGAAGTCGATGCTAATTGGAACGAAAACATTGGTGGCGAAGACGGTGCGGGTCCGCCAGATGTCGGTGGCGAGAATAATAATATCCAAGCCATGGTACGCATGCGCTACAACTTATTTAATGGTGGTGCCGATCGGCCCGAGAGCGACAAACGGCTTATCAAACCATCGAGGCGCGAGAAGTGAATGAGATGACCCATCGCCAAGTGGTTGAAGGGGCCACTTTAGCCTGGAACGCGCGAACCTATCTTGAACAGCAGCGTGACTTTATGCGCCAACATGTCGAAGCCGCTACCGATACCCGAGATGCCTACCGAGAAGAGTTTCGCCTCAATGCGCGGACGCTTTTGGATGTATTGGACTCGCAAAATGAGTTGTTTGAAACACGTCGTGAATATCTAAGTAAAGAAGCCGATGAGCGGTATGCACAATATCGAATATTAAACGCTACCGGGCAATTACTGGCCTCACTAAGAGTCGATACGCCTGCAAGCTGGGACACGGCATCGCTGTACAGTGAGGGGAGTGAATAATGAAGCAGTTGAGTTTACTTCTTTTTACCGGGCTCATGATCAGTGGCTGTGCGCCACAGTCGGTTGATCCCATGGAAACGAAGATCATACAAAGCCGTGATCTCACCGATCAAGACAAAGATGGTGTAATTGCCGCGCGCGATCAGTGTAACGCGACGCTTGAACAAGCTCGGGTCAATAATGAAGGATGCCCGCAAGAGCGAATAGAAACCGCATCGTTCGAGCTGAATGTCCAATTTGCTACGGATTCGGCCCTGGTTCGTGAAAGTCAGTATGACGATATCCGTGATCTTGCCGAATTTATGCGCCGTTATCCTAAGGCGTCGGTACTCATTGAAGGTCATGCCAGTAAAGTGGGTGCGGCGAGCTACAATTTAGCGTTGTCACAGCGACGCGCAGAGGCGATTGCGGACGTGCTCGTTAATCAGTTTTACCTTGACCGCAGTCGTGTTAGCGCGCAAGGCTTCGGTGAGACACGCCCATTAATCGATGCTGAGACAGACAGAGCCAATGAAACAAATCGCCGAGTGGTCGCGACTGTTTCTGGCGAACACGGCATAACGGAGAAACGATGGACTATTTATTCATCGGAATCAGATTAGCGGCTACGCCAATGGCCACTTCGATAGTCATTGCACGCATCGGCTGGCGAGGCGCGCAATGACACTGCATCAACGTGTGCTTTCGTTTGTTGTCGCCGCCACTGTGGTCACTGTATTGGTGACCACGGCAGTGGTATTTCAGTTGGGCGCGGAGCAACGCAAACAACAGCAGCAACAACAATCAAACTTACTCAGCAAGACGCTGGCTGAAGCGCTGCCCGCGGTACTTGAACAAAGTGATGGACAACGACTCACGCAGTTAGCTTCCCAGTTTATCAGTATGCCCCAAGTGAGTCAGATCACGATCGAGCCCATGCTATCTGGGGAACGTCAAATATGGGAATCTGACCGTCCGGCAATGCATGTGCCGAATTGGTTTGCGACAGCGACGGGTTTAACGGTGAACACAACCTCCGTCTCGGTGAGCAACGGCTGGACACAGTTAGCGAAGCTGACCATGACGTTCGATCCTCATCAAGATATTGCTGAGTTATGGCAACGACTGATGCGATTAGTCGGTTGGTTATTGGCTGCGGGTGTGGCCGTTATTGTCGCCGCGTCTTTTATGTTCCGTCGTGTTACCGTCCCTCTGGGGGAGCTCAGTCAGCGACTGACGTCGTTAGGACATGGTGATTTTCATCCGACGCAAGTGGCAACCAGTGTGAGTGATTTATCGGCACTGCAAAACGCCTTTAATCTTGCCGGGCAACAAGTCGCACGGATGCAGCAATCACAACAAGACGAATTAGCACGCTTGCGCGATAAACTCATGGTTGATCCGGTATCACGCTTGCCGAACCGTGGCTATTTTCAGCACCAGCTGCAAAGCTTTATCAACGATGAAGTCGGTTGCAGCTTAATTCTGTTAGAGGCGGATTGGTTATCACGTTTACGTGCGCGTTACGGATATCAATACCGGGATCAATGTTGGCGATTACTAGGAGAAGCGTTAACGCAGGAGAGCTTAGCCAGCACGCATCAAGTCGTGGCAAGGTTGAGTCATAATGAAATCGCGATCCTACTGGTTACCGATGAAGAGAAAGCATTACGGCGTTACTTACGCCAGTTATTACGGGTGATCAATCAAGAGCTAGAGAATATCTCGCTACCGGTCAATCAAGGCTTTCACTTAGGTATTGCGCAAACGCGTACCGACGAGACGGTGAGCCTGATGGCGAAAGCGGATAATGCATTACAACACGCGAAGCGCCAAAACGAGGTTTACTTTTGGCCAACGGATGAACAAGTTGATAGCCGGACCCGAGAGCAATGGCGGCATGTTTTGCTTGAAGCGTTGCACAAAAATCCATTAGCGCTTTATGCCCAACCGGTTCGTCATCGTGATAATCAATATAATTGGCATCAAGAGGTGTACGCACACCTTTGGGTGGACGATAGCTGGCTATCTGCGGGTCAGTTGCTCAACCGTATTGAGATGTATGCATTAGGCGAAGAGTTTGATATTCACGTGCTAAATAGGGTGAGTGACTACCTTAATAAAAATCCTCACAGTGACAAGCTCGCGATCAATATCACCATCGAAAGTGTCCAAAGCCAAACATTCTATGATTGGTTAAGTCACTTTTTACTCAAAACCTATCTCGCCGATAAACTGGCGTTTGAAGTGTCAGAAAAAGCGGTGCATGCTGATCCTGAAGCTTGCAAGGCATTGTTTCGTTTAATCCGTGGTCAAGGCTTTGCCGTTGGGGTTGATCACTTTGGCCGTAATATGGATAACGTCGACTACATCAAAAATATCGAGCCTGATTATGTCAAATTGGATATCGGGTTTGGTCAGCAGTCGAGCGATGTGGATGATGTATTCATTCGCATGCTAGTCAATATTGCGCTGGGACGAGAGATCACTGTTATTGCCACTGGGATTGAACAATCAGAGCAGCACCAGTATTTTCATCAGTTAGGTTGTCAGGGCTATCAAGGCTATATTCTGCCACCGATCAGGTTAGATAGTGGTGAGCAGCCTTAGTTTCAATCGGCTACTTTTTGCATCACCCACGCATCTTCTCGTCGACCGTCGGCACACGCATAATAGTGTTTTCGGCGGCTGACGGGCTTAAAGCCATATTTTTGATACAAGACTTGCGCCGCGATGTTGCTTTCGCGTACCTCCAGCCAGATACTCTCCGCACCGGCTTCATTCAGGCGTTTGATCATCGCCTCAAGTAAAATACTTCCCCATCCTTGCCCTTGATAGGTGGGCTCAATCGCAATGTTCAATAATTCTCCCTCCCCGGCGACACAGCGCGCGTAAAAATACCCAATCAGTAATGCGTGTGGCTGCATTATATGAAGCCCATACGCGTGGTCAAAACGGCCAGTTGGTGCCGCCAGTTGGGTATCTGACCAGGGTGAACCGTGGGCGCGCCGCTCGATGGTGCTGATGGCTGTGATGTCATCGAGCGCCAGCGGACAAAGATAATAATCAGTCATATTGGCAAATCTGCCGCCACAGATCGCGTTTGGCGGTTGGGTTATCGTGCATCTGCGCTAAGGGAATCGAATCTAAACGTCGTACGCCATCAATAATCACATCCGGTGTGTCAATATACCAGCACCAGGTTAAGCGATGTTCACCCAGTGCCGACAACGCTGCATGCGGTAATTGACGCGCCTGCTCGGGGCGCAATTTCATGCTCTTGAGTATATTGCCGAACAACCACGCATCCTTTTCACTGAGCGGCGTATCACAGACCAGCAATAATTGGCAGGCGTCTGGTAACTGAATAACTTCGTGCGTTTGGTCATAAATGGCTGGATGACGTAACTGCCAGACGTCTAGGCCCATCGCTTGTAAACGTTGAATGTCGGTTAACATCGTTTTGGCATCCGTATTAAGCGGTCGCGGCGGCTAATTGCTTATACCACCAGGTATCGTTGGTCTGTATCGGGGCAAACTCAGCGCGCGCCGCCTCAGCACTGGGCATTATTTTAAGCCGGGTATAGCCAAACTCAAAGAGGGTGGATTCCGCTTCGTCCAAGAGTGGCATTAAAAGGTCGGGATCTGGACTGTGCCATAACGCGATTTCTTGGCTGTTGTTATCCATTTGCGCATCAATCACCACAATATGGCCCTGTACCTCTCCCATATCGCTGGTCGCGAGCAACGACAGAGAAATAAGCCCGGCTTCACGCCATTGCTTGAGTTGGTCGGCTTGATAAGGACGCGTGATATCGTCGCGCCACCAACGATCCAGTTTAACCAAGTCGGCGGGCGCTTCTGAGCGAATAAGCATAAGACATACAGCGGTGAGTAAATGTTGTGGTCAGGATAACCGATTCCCGATCCGGTGCAATAGTGACAGTGAGTCTCGCACAGATTGTTACGCAGCTAAATGCATAAATAGCCGCCAAATTGTGCGATTTGGCAACATACTCTCGCTTTTTTACTGATTTTGAGTGCCTTTTCTCTTTTTACCGATAAATGTGCGGTATATAGTGAGAAAAGCTTGAACCTATGACGTGTGCCTCATAAAGTGCTACTGACAATGAAGTTAAAAGTGTCTAATATATGAGACGCTTGTCTCGATGATGATATAATCGAGCGTGATTACCCAATGTGAGCCCCCATGCCAATATCGTCGTTAAATGATTGGTTTTACTGCTTAACCGATAACAGTCCGTTCCTTTTTGCCATTCTAGATAGTACCGATCGCTACGTGTACGCTAACCCGCGCTATTGTGAGTTGGCGGGTCTTTCCTCTGTCTCGTTGAAGGGGCTTTGTGACAAAGACACGCTAGGCGAGGCGTTTTATCAAGCGGTAAAACCGCATTATGAGAAAGCAAGACGCGGGGATGGCGCGGAAGGAGAAGTGGTGATTGCGGATGAGTATCATAGCTCAAGCTTTCATTTCAGTGTGGCACCGCTTAAAAACTATAAGGATGAGCAAGGACAGCCTTGTGTTATTTTCCATGCAGTTGACACCTCGGAGCGTCAAATCTTAGCCAGTGCGCTGGAAGAAGCGGATGAAAAATATCATCGTTTAAGTTCGTTGATCGACGATGGCTGTTGCCTGGTGGAGGACGGTTGTATTCTCTCCGCGAACCCTGCTGCAGCGACCTTGCTAGGGGTGGCATCCGCAGACGACTTGCTCGGTGAGCCGGTGGCGAATTATTTAGCGCTTGCCGATCAAAACCATTCGGTGATAGAGCGCTTAGCGAGTGCCAATGATCGCGAGTGCATTGACGCATTGAGTAGTAAAAAAGGTGCGTCTGTGCGCCTTTCTCAGTCGCCGATTCAGGTATTAGGTAAACAAGCCACTATGTTGCGCTTACACGCGCCTTATACAGAGGTGAAGCGGCTGCAACCCGCACAACACGATGAAATAAGCAAAGTGGGCGAGCCGCAATGGGCCAATATTGATGCCTTGACAGGATTGTATAATCGCTATGGCTTTAGCAGTGAACTGGATAAACTGATCCGTGCGCAGACGCCTTTAGCCATGTTATATCTTGACGTGGATAATTTTAAAAACATCAATGACTCGCTAGGCCACCACGTGGGTGATCGGGTGTTGCAAGATATCGCACAACGTTTACGCGCACTGCTTTCCGCCGACACCATTATTGGTCATTTGGGGGGCGATGAATTTGCGGTGATCCTACCCAAACCTGCCACTGAAGACATGGTCGAGCAGTTAGCTGACAAGGTTGTTGGCGCGATTAGCCAGCCTTTTGAACTGCACTACTTTAGCAAATATTTGGCCTGTTCCCTGGGGATGGTGCGCTACCCTGAAGACGGCAAAGATGCCAGACAATTACTGCAAAATGCCGACACGGCAATGTATGAGGCGAAAGAGCAAGGCCGAAACCGTGTGGTTGAGTATAACGACAGTATGAGCAAAGAAGCGCGGATGCGTCTGTGGCTGGAAATTGAGCTGCAAAAAGCATTGCAAAGCAAAAGCCTAGAAGTCTGGTATCAGCAAAGTAGAATGACGGGTGGATTTTCGTTATCAATGGCGCAGAGGCTTTGGTGCGCTGGAAGCATCCAGTGGAAGGTTACATCAGTCCAGGGCGTTTTATCCCTGTGGCTGAGCGCTGCGGCTTGATAGAGGCGCTTGGGCGCCATGTGATGCGGGAAGTGTTTCAAAATGTTCATCGTTGGCGGCAACAAGGATTATTACCGGGCCGGGTCGCGATCAATTTATCGCCTGAGCAATTTAGTAGCCCTAAGTTAATTGAACATATGGAAAAGCTATTAAAAGCAACCGGCGCCAATCCTGAAGATATTACCTTTGAACTTACCGAAAGCGCGGTAATGAGAAATGATGAGCACGCGCTGACCATGTTGAATGCGATTAAATCATTAGGGTTTGCGTTATCGATTGATGATTTCGGGACAGGGTACTCGTCGTTGTCCTATCTCGCGCGCTTTCCGCTTGATGAGCTCAAAATCGATCGCGCCTTTATCCATGAGATGGATGCGCTCAGTAAGCAGGTGACGCTGGTGGAAAGTATTATCCACCTTGGGCGAGCGATGGAGATGACGGTGGTGGCTGAGGGCGTCGAAACTCGCCAGCAAGCATCGGTGTTAACCAACCTACATTGCGACACCATTCAAGGCTATTACTTTCACTCTCCGATGCCGAAGCGAGAGTTTGAACAATTGCTACATAAAAATAAGCCGCAAAATCAACCGCCACAGCTATTAGCGCCCACCCACCCGTGATGATTATGTGTCAGTGAAAATAAAAAAGAGCAGGAAAACCTTACTCTTTTTAGTATGGCATATGGGTCGCAAGCATGGGCTATGGCTGACGGTAAGCCAGGCGGTTGAGTTCAAGTAGCGCGTAACGATGCTCAACAAATTGATAGACATTGCCTGACATGGCGAGCTTATAAAGCGCGACAGCGCGATCGTTATCGCCTTGATATTGGTACCGTTTGGCGAGATAAAAATACGCTTCACACAGGCGCTCTGCTAATTGTTGGTTATCTTTGCCCTGAGCGGCTAATTGTTCAAGCAACTCGCGCTCGCTGATCACCCCCAGATACATGTCTACCAGTTGCCAGCCCCAGCCGGTTGTCTCGGCGTTTGCTTTGCGGGTTAACAATGCTTGTTGAGCTTGGGATTCACCTTGCCAATCGCGCTCCACTAAATAAAGCCAAATCAGGCGATAAGGGTCGTCGCGATCTTCTTGGTAGTGATTAAGTAAGTCTTGATAGGCCAGACGATAGCGCCCGCCATAATACAGGGCAATACCGCGGTTACGTTCGGCATAACTATGGCTATCATCAAGCTCTAACGTTGAGTCAAACGCTTCGTAAGCCGCATCGTAATGGCCATTTTGAGTAAAATAGACACCGAGAATATTGAATACATCGGGTTGGTCAGGCTTTAAAGATAAAGATTGGTTGAAATCTAATCGTGCTAAGTCGCGCATGCCAAGATTATCGTGCATTAATCCACGTTCATAATGCAGTTGCGCACGTGCCTCGTCGCTTAAATCCTTTCGTGCGAGTAATTGATCGATGCGTGCCAAGTGGACTTCCTGTTGCAGTGTTGGCTGCAAGGGAACGGCCATCGGTGGGAAGGTCCACTGACTGCTACATCCTGTCAGCAACAATGGCGCCATCATCAGCAATAACAGCGCCACATTGGTCAGTGGTTTATAAAAAACGGTCATGAAGGCGCATCTCCGTGTAAAAAAAAGGGGGCCTCAGCCCCCTTTATATCATGAATAACTCGATGACTCTAAGCGTCAGTACTTGGCGCTTGCTCCGCAGGTGCAGCGTCTTCTGAAGGCTTGTCTGAGCCTTTTTCAGATGAGGCCTCTTTCATGCTTAGGCGGATGCGTCCTTGGCGATCAACCTCGAGCACTTTGACGTCCACTTCTTGGCCAACTTCAAGATAATCGGTCACTTTCTCAACACGCTCATCGGCGATTTGAGAAATGTGAACCAGGCCATCTTTACCGCCAATCACAGAGACGAACGCACCGAAATCAACAATGCGCTGGACCTTACCGGTATAGATGCGGCCCACTTCCACTTCGGCGGTAAGCGCTTCGATACGAGAGATCGCATCTTTTGCCGCGTCGCCATCAGTAGCAGCAATTTTTACCGTACCATTGTCGTCGATTTCGATCGTAGTGCCGGTTTCTTCGGTCAGCTGACGGATCACCGCGCCGCCTTTACCAATCACATCACGGATCTTATCAGGATTGATGCTCATGGTATGGATACGAGGGGCAAACTCAGAGATATCATCACGAGCTGAACCAATCGCTTGATCCATGACATCCAAGATGTGCAGACGTGCGCCTTTTGCTTGGTTCAGGGCGATTTGCATGATCTCTTTGGTGATCCCTTCGATTTTAATGTCCATTTGTAGCGCAGTTACACCGTCGTCGGTACCGGCCACTTTAAAGTCCATATCACCGAGGTGATCTTCGTCACCCAAGATGTCCGAAAGAACAACAAACTCGTCGCCTTCTTTCACCAGACCCATGGCAATACCTGCAACGGATTTTTTCACCGGTACACCGGCATCCATCAGCGCAAGCGATGTACCACAGACAGATGCCATGGATGACGAACCGTTAGATTCGGTGATCTCAGACACCACACGCAATGTGTACGGGAAATCGTCCTGGCTTGGCATCACCGCGGCGATACCACGTTTAGCGAGACGGCCATGGCCAATTTCACGGCGCTTTGGTGAGCCAACAAATCCAGTTTCACCCACACAGTATGGAGGGAAGTTGTAATGCAGCATGAAGCCTTCTTGGCGCTCACCCATGATCGAGTCAATAGTTTGCGCATCACGCTGGGTACCCAAGGTCGCCGTTACTAGCGCTTGCGTTTCACCACGGGTAAACAAGGCACTGCCGTGTGTACGTGGCAATACGCCGGTACGGACATCAAGGGCGCGAACCATGTCTTTTTCACGGCCATCAATGCGCGGTTCGCCGGCGATAATACGACCACGAACCACGGTTTTTTCTAGGTCGCCAAGCATGCCGAGGATTTCACGTTCATTGAGACTTTCGTCTTCACTTAGCAAAGCGGCAACCACGTCTTGCTTCACCTGGCCAACTTGCTCGTAACGGGCCATTTTTTCAGTGATCTGGTATGCCTGAGCCAATGGACCTTGTGCCATTTCTGCCACACGGGTTTGTAGGGCAGCGTTAACTTCAGGTGCTTTCCAATCCCACTGAGGCGTGCCGACTTCAGCCGCGAACTCTTTAATGGCATTGATAGCGGTTTGCTGTTGCTCGTGACCAAACATCACGGCTTGCAGCATTTGCTCTTCGCTCAAGCGATCAGCTTCTGATTCAACCATCAGTACTGCGCCTTCTGTCCCTGCAACAACTAGGTCCAGCTTACTTTCGTCGAGTTGCGCTGGGCTTGGGTTAAGAACCAACTCGTCGTTGATATAACCCACGCGTGCCGAGCCAATTGGGCCGTTGAATGGGATGCCTGAAATCGCTAGGGCGGCAGAGGTACCCAGCATGGCGACAATGTCAGGGCTAACGGCTGGGTTAACAGACACAACCGTCGCAATGACTTGTACTTCGTTTTTAAACGAATCAGGGAAAAGCGGACGGATTGGGCGGTCAATTAAGCGCGCAGTGAGGGTTTCTGACTCAGATGGGCGGCCTTCACGTTTGAAGAAACCACCTGGGATTTTACCTGCAGCGTATGTACGCTCTTGGTAGTTGACGGTTAGAGGGAAAAAGCTTTGGCCTTCGGCGGCTTCTTTTTTACCTACAACAGAGACGAATACCGAGGTATCGTCCATGCTGACCATGACGGCACCATTGGCTTGGCGTGCCATGACGCCCGTTTCCAATGTCACAGTATGATTGCCGTATTGGAATGTTTTTACGATTGGATTCACAGATTATTTCCTTGTTGCTGAGGGATAAACCCTTTGATTTATCTCACTAATTGTCGGCTTTCAGCTGTTCACCATCGCGACTAATGAAAGCACGCTGCGCGGATGGTTGATCTTGATGGGCAGTATGCTGTCAATAGTCGCGACCTAATGGTCGACGTTGTTGACTGTTTTACAGCTGAAAGTGGCGCTAATTATACACGTGCTTCACCAATAACGACACCACAGGGCCGTCAATTGACGACATTTGTGATGGGTTTGGCAAGCAAACTTGACCCTAGCGTGTGCAGATAACCGTGCCAAGTCAGATTTGTGAATTGAAGCTGGCTACAAGATCAGCGAAAATACGCCACCTTTGTGATTTACCTCCTCAGTTGGCGTTCGATTGCCGCCTGAATCAAACAAGAAGATAACCTGCTATGTCAAATACACCGCTGCAACAGGAAGTTGATAAACGACGCACCTTTGCGATTATCTCGCACCCGGATGCGGGTAAAACCACCATTACTGAAAAAGTGCTGTTGTTCGGACGTGCGATTCAAACAGCCGGCACGGTCAAAGGGCGCGGCTCTAACCAGCATGCCAAGTCAGATTGGATGGACATGGAAAAAGAGCGTGGGATCTCGGTGACCACCTCGGTGATGCAATTTCCTTACAACGACTGCTTGGTAAACCTGCTTGATACCCCAGGGCACGAGGATTTCTCGGAGGATACCTATCGAACATTGACGGCGGTTGACTCTTGTTTGATGGTCATTGATGCCGCGAAAGGGGTTGAGGACCGGACCCGTAAGCTGATGGAAGTGACTCGCCTTCGTGATACGCCGATCATCACCTTTATGAACAAATTGGATCGAGATATTCGCGATCCGATGGAGCTGCTTGATGAAGTCGAAAGTGAGCTCAATATTGCCTGTGCGCCAGTATCATGGCCAATTGGCTGCGGCAAAGGCTTCCAAGGTGTTTATCACATTCACCGTGATGAAAGCATTCTCTATCAGTCTGGTCAGGGGCATAAAATCCAGGATGCCCGTATCATCAAGGGCTTGGACAACCCTGAGCTGGATGACGCAATTGGCGCTGACATTGCGCAAGATTTGCGTGACGAGCTGGAGTTGGTGATGGGGGCCTCGCATGAATTTGATCGTGAGCTGTTCTTAAGCGGTGAGCTGACGCCGGTATTCTTTGGTACCGCACTGGGTAACTTCGGTGTGGATCATATGCTGGACGGCTTGACCGAGTGGGCGCCTAAGCCGATGGCGCGGTCAACTCATGATCGTGAAGTGAGTGCCGATGAAGATAAATTCTCAGGCTTTGTGTTTAAAATCCAAGCCAATATGGATCCACGTCACCGTGACCGTATTGCCTTTATGCGTATTGTCTCCGGTAAGTATCAGCAGGGAATGAAGCTGCGCCATGTACGTTTAGGCAAACAAATCAATATTTCTGATGCGGTGACCTTTATGGCAGGGGATCGGTCACGGGCTGAAGATGCGTTTGCCGGCGATATTATTGGCCTGCATAACCATGGCACCATTCAGATTGGCGATACCTTTACCCAAGGAGAAGATCTTAAATTTGCCGGGATCCCGAACTTTGCGCCTGAGCTATTCCGTCGCATTCGTCTCAAAGATCCATTGCGTCAAAAGCAACTATTGAAAGGCCTCATTCAGTTATCTGAAGAGGGCGCGGTACAGGTATTCCGCCCGATGCAGTCGAACGATCTAATTGTTGGCGCGGTCGGTGTCCTGCAGTTTGATATGGTGGTGGCGCGCTTGAAAGCCGAGTATAACGTTGACGCACTCTACGAGCCGATCAATGTCGCCACTGCGCGTTGGGTTGAGTGCAAGGATGAGAAGAAGCTGGATGAATTCCAGCGCAAAAATCAAGCTAATCTCGCGCTGGATGGCGGCGATAACCTGACCTATATCGCGCCGACGATGGTCAATCTCAACCTGACGCAAGAGCGTTTCCCAGACATTGATCTCAGAGCCACCCGTGAGCACTAAGTGATCTTGGCTTATGTCAAAGACATCGCAGTGAGGTAGGCAAAGTGTCTTGTCCCACTGTGAATGAGGGGTAAACCCTCTATAATGCCGTCTATATAGACGGCATTCTACTCTCGAGAGGACAGCGATGATGAAGGTGGTTTTGGCGGTTAAAGCATGATTGATACCCATTGTCACTTCGATTTCTCCCCTTTTAATCAGGCGCCGGATCAGTACTGGCAAGCGGCGCGTGAGGTGGGCGTCACGCGCATGGTGGTACCGAGTGTCAATGAACAAAACTGGCCGGCGGTATTAGCGCTGACGGAACGTTTTGCTGAGATGTATGCTGGTTTGGGGTTACATCCATGTTTTCTCGATACGCACACAGACAACAGCCTCGCCGCATTAGAAGACGCGCTGGTATCACGGCCATTGTCCTGCGTGGCGGTCGGCGAAGCCGGTCTGGATTATTTTGTCGCGCACACTCCAGAGATGAAGCAGCGCCAGCACGCCTTACTTGATGGTCAGTTATGGCTTGCTCGCCGTTATGACTTACCCATTATTTTGCATAGCCGTCAATCTCATAACGACTTGCTGCGTCTGGTGAAAGCGTATCCTGGCGTGCGCGGTGTGCTGCATGCGTTTAGCGGTAGCGAGCAACAAGGCAAACAATTTATTGATGCTGGCTAATGCTCGGCGTGGGGGGCACCGTCACCTATGAGCGGGCGAATAAAACGCGTCAAGCTATCGCGCGCTTACCGCTCAACCATTTGCTCTTGGAAACCGATGCCCCTGACATGCCACTTGCGGGATATCAAGGAAAACCCAACACACCCGCCCAGGTATCTCGGGTGGTCGATGTGGTCGCCGCGTTAAAAAGCTGTGATAGAGATCACCTGGTGGCCGAAACATCAGGCAATGCTGAAAGAATGTTTGGCTTTCACTAAGCGCGAACGTGCGTGAGACAAACGTTTGCGGTTGCATAAGCTCACAAAACTAGATCAAAGTCATACTTATTGATGCATTGCAAAATAGTTTTACAGCGAACTGTGATTGGAATATTACTTTAATGTGACTGCTCTGCGTATAATCCCTCCCCGGAAGCCAAATTCCACTCTGTCGAGACGCCAACTTTTTACTTTGAGGATGCCAATACTATGAGCCTGCTGATGAGCGTAATCGGGATGGTTGTACTGCTAGGAATAGCTGTTCTCCTTTCTGATAATCGCAAAGCCATTAACCTCCGTACCGTGGGTGGCGCATTTGCTATCCAACTCTTTTTCGGTGCTTTCGTACTGTATGTCGACGTAGGTCGTGACATTCTTTACGGCGCATCACAATACGTTGCCAACGTCATCGCATATGGTGACGAAGGGATCAGCTTCATCTTTGGTGGACTGGTTTCTGACAAAATGTTTGAACTGTTCGGCGGTGGCGGTTTCGTCTTCGCACTGAAAGTTCTGCCTGTTATCGTATTCTTCTCATCACTGATCAGTGTGCTTTACTACCTGGGTATTATGCAGGTTGTGATTAACGTACTCGGTGGTGGTTTGCAAAAAGCCTTGGGGACCTCGCGTGCCGAATCCATGTCTGCGACTGCGAACATCTTCGTGGGTCAAACAGAAGCGCCTCTCGTGATTCGTCCGTTTGTCCCGCGCATGACCCAATCAGAGCTGTTTGCCGTGATGTGTGGTGGTCTTGCCTCTGTCGCCGGTGGTGTATTGGCCGGTTATGCGTCAATGGGTGTTCCCCTCGAGTACTTGATTGCCGCTTCATTTATGGCGGCGCCTGGTGGTCTGTTGTTTGCTAAAATCATCAAGCCAGAAACTGAAGAGCCAGTTGAACAAATGGCCGATGCCACCGCAGAAGGCGTTGAAAAGCCAGCTAACGTCATCGATGCCGCTGCTGGTGGTGCCTCTTCAGGTATGCAACTGGCCCTGAACGTGGGTGCAATGCTACTTGCCTTTATCGGTTTGATTGCTCTTATCAACGGTATGCTAGGTGGTATCGGCGGTTGGTTTGGTTATCCAGACATCACACTTGAGCTGATCCTGGGTTACTTGTTTGCCCCATTTGCGTTCCTTATCGGTGTGCCATGGGAAGAAGCAGTGGTTGCCGGCTCTTTCATCGGTCAGAAGATCGTCGTCAACGAATTTGTCGCTTACCTCAACTTCACCCAATATCTTGGCGATAACGCACAAGTTGTTGCGGCAACGGGTGTTGAGATGACGGAGAAAACCAAAGCGATTATCTCATTCGCATTGTGTGGTTTTGCTAACTTGTCATCGGTGGCCATTTTGCTTGGCGGTCTCGGTGGTCTGGCGCCTAGCCGTCGTCCAGAGATTGCACGCTTTGGTGTCAAAGCGGTGGTTGCTGGTACCTTGTCTAACCTGATGGCGGCAACGATTGCGGGTCTATTTGTGACCTTAACCCTTGCAGGTTAATCAGCTAATTACTGACTCAGCTAATTACGGACTCAGCTAATTACGGACTAAGTATAAACCGATTAAAACGTCACACAGTGAATCTGTGTGGCGTTTTTTTTATAGGGTGTATACTCAGGGAGTATCCGATAAATAAAGTGAAGCTGGTTAACAAAATAAGGAAAAACGATGCAGGAAGTGCTCCTTGCGGTAGTCGCCGGGTTTTTAGTCGGTGTTTTGTTTAGTGCGATCAAGTTACCTATCCCCGCGCCACCGGTTTTGTCGGGCGTGATGGGGATTGTTGGTGTCTACTTAGGTGGGATCGGCTACCAGTGGATTATCGAACGGTTTTTCAGCTAACCCGTATTGATTCTGCCAATCAACACTGTATTTTCCAACAGAAACGGTAAAAACTAGTTTTGCCGAAACGGCGTTGGTAAAATAAGTGAAGGCCGTCAAAGTTTGGTGGCGCCACAATCTTTATTTTCCTCTTATGGTTAGCAACAAAGGTGTGGCTAGCCCCAATCGAAAACGTCCAATGGTAGAACTGCGAACACAAATGTGTTTGCACGCGGCAACAAGGATGGTTGGTTGAAGGCGACGCAAGGTCCAGCCTCAAACTTCATGGAGCCAAGTCCGCTGAGCAGCAACCGGCTACAAGTGACGGTTGCCAACACAGTGGCCAACCCAATACCTGTTTGGCAAAAGAATGAGGACTGGAGATATCCAATGAACGAATTACATACCGCGGCCCTACGCGCACTCAAATTAATGGATCTGACCACGCTGAATGATGATGACACCGATGAAAAAGTGATCACCCTGTGTCAGAACGCGAAAACGGCTGTTGGTAATACGGCTGCTGTCTGCATTTATCCGCGCTTTATTCCGATTGCGAAAAAAACATTACGCGAACAAGGCACGCCAGATGTCCGTATCGCGACCGTGACTAATTTCCCCCATGGCAATGATGACATTGATATTGCGGTAGCAGAAACCCAAGCTGCCGTTGCCTATGGCGCCGATGAAGTGGACGTTGTTTTTCCATACCGTGCGCTGATTGCTGGTGACGAAAGTACTGGCGCTGAGCTGGTGAAACAGTGTAAAGCGGCATGTGGTGACAAGGTGTTGCTTAAAGTGATCATCGAAACCGGTGAACTTAAAACTGAGGCGTTGATCAAGCGCGCCTCGGAGATTGCCATTGAGGCGGGGGCAGATTTTATCAAAACCTCTACCGGTAAAGTGGCTGTCAATGCCACGCCTGAAGCGGCTGAGATCATGCTGAATGTAATCAAAGACAAAGGCGTTGCAGCACGTGTTGGCTTTAAGCCAGCCGGTGGCGTGCGCACCGCAGAAGATGCGCAGCAATACCTGGCTATGGCCGATCGCATTCTCGGCGACCAATGGGCCGATAACCGCCACTATCGTTTTGGCGCATCTAGCTTGTTGGCGAACTTACTCCACACCTTGGGTGAAGGCGAAAAAGCGGCTGAAGGTGGCTATTAAGTAAGTTGCCACTCACCCAAACGGTAGGGCGAGCGAGGATCGTGTACTCGGTCGCTCACGTATTGTGCTGGTAAGGAGGATGCATGATCTTACCTCAGGAAATTATTCGTAAGAAGCGCGACAACATCGCGTTAAGCAAAGAAGAAATTTATTCGTTCATCCAGGGTGTTGCGAATGACTCAGTGTCGGAAGGCCAAATTGCTGCATTTGCGATGGCGATTTACTTCAATGATATGACCATGGATGAACGTGTGGCTCTGACCTGTGCGATGCGCGATTCCGGTATGACCATCGATTGGTCACACATGCATTTTGATGGCCCAATCGTGGATAAGCACTCGACAGGGGGCGTTGGTGATGTGACCTCGTTAATGCTGGGCCCAATGGTGGCGGCATGCGGTGGTTATGTGCCGATGATTTCAGGCCGTGGCTTAGGCCATACCGGCGGCACACTTGATAAACTGGAGTCTATTCCGGGTTATAACATCATGCCAAGCAACCAGGTGTTTGGTGATGTCACACGTGATGCTGGCGTAGCGATCATTGGCCAAACTGGCTCTTTGGCACCGGCCGATAAACGTGTGTATGCCACCCGAGATGTCACCGCCACCGTTGACAATATCTCATTGATCACGGCGTCAATCTTGTCGAAAAAGCTCGCGGCAGGTCTCGATGCTTTGGTCATGGATGTCAAAGTAGGATCGGGGGCGTTTATGCCCACGTATCAAGATTCAGAGGCGCTGGCGAAATCGATTGTGGGCGTGGCCAATGGCGCCGGCACCAAAACCAGTGCGTTGCTCACTGATATGAACCAAGTGTTGGCATCGTCGGCGGGAAATGCATTGGAAGTGAAAGAAGCGGTCGACTTTTTGACCGGTCGTTACCGCAACCCTCGCCTGTACAATGTGACCATGGCACTGTGTGCGGATATGCTGGTGGTGAGCGGGCTGGCGTCAGATGTGACGCAAGCGAAACAAAAATTGGATCACGCATTGGATAGCGGTCGTGCTGCCGAGTGTTTTGCCAAAATGGTCGTAGGCCTAGGGGGTCCCTCTGACTTTGTCGAGTCGCCGGATCAATACCTGGCCAAAGCGTCAGTCATTAAGCCTGTCTATGCCGACCGTGCTGGAACGGTCAACGCGATGGATACGCGGGGATTGGGCATGGCTATTATAGAAATAGGTGGCGGCCGTCGGGTTGCCAGCGATAAAATTGATTATGCCGTTGGGTTGAACGAAATGATTCGTCTGGGGCAAAACGTGGATGAGCAAACACCGCTCGCCATGCTCCACGCTCAAACTGAAGAGCAATGGCAACAAGCGGCCAATGCGGTGCGAACCGCAGTAAAAGTAGCTGATGAGGCACCCAATTCTACGCCGGACGTATATCGTCGTATCAGCTTACAAGACGTCTAATGGAGGCGATCATGAAACGCGCAATTGTATTAGTTTTAGACTCATTTGGTATTGGCGCCACTGAAGACGCCGTAAAATTTGGTGACCAAGGCGCTAACACCCTTGGCCACATCGCACAAGCGTGCGCAAAAGGTGAAGCCGACAACGCCGATCGCAAAGGTCCACTGTCTTTGCCTAACATGACCAAACTTGGACTCGGCAAAGCCTGTGAAGAATCATCAGATTATTTCCCTGAAGGACTGGATCCTCACGCCGAGATCATTGGTGCTTATGCGCATGCCAAAGAGCTGTCGTCAGGGAAAGATACCCCATCTGGCCACTGGGAAATTGCCGGTGTGCCTGTCTTGTTTGAGTGGGGGTATTTTTCTGAT
This sequence comes from Salinivibrio costicola subsp. costicola ATCC 33508 = LMG 11651, assembly GCA_000565345.1. Lineage (GTDB taxonomy): Bacteria > Pseudomonadota > Gammaproteobacteria > Enterobacterales > Vibrionaceae > Salinivibrio > Salinivibrio costicola. The sequence goes on from AQOF01000017.1 coordinate 25,013, forward strand.
TTGACCAATAGCTTCCCAGAAGTACTGCTTGACCGCATTGTTGAGCGTGCAGGGCTACCGGTTATATCGGTAACTGCCATGCATCGGGAACGCAGGTGCTCGACGATCTTGGTGAAGAGCACATGAAAACCGGGAAACCGATCTTCTATACCTCGGCAGACTCTGTGTTCCAGATTGCCTGCCACGAAGACACCTTTGGGCTAGACAATCTGTATGATCTTTGCCAGATCGTGCGTGAAGAGCTGGAAGACTACAACATTGGCCGTGTGATTGCGCGCCCGTTTGTTGGTCCAGGTAAAGGCCAGTTCGAGCGTACCGGTAACCGCCGTGATTTATCGGTTGAGCCACCGTCAGCCACCGTACTGCAAAAAATTGTCGATGAGAAAGGCGGTGATGTCATTTCTATTGGTAAGATTGCTGATATTTATGCTCACTGTGGGATCACCAAGAAAATCAAAGCAACTGGCCTTGAAGCGCTGTTTGATGCCACTAAAGATGCGATCAAAGAAGCGGGCGACAATAGCTTAGTCTTCACTAACTTTGTCGACTTTGATTCCGCCTATGGTCACCGTCGTAATGTTGCCGGCTATGCAGCTGCACTCGAGTATTTCGACCGCCGCTTGCCTGAAATTATGGCGATGTTGGAAGACGATGATGTGCTGCTACTGACTGCAGACCACGGCTGTGATCCAACCTGGCCAGGTACGGATCATACTCGTGAGCACATCCCAGCATTGGTCTATGGTAAAAAAGTGCCAGCTGCTCGCTAGGTCGCCGCGAAACATTTGCGGATATTGGCCAATCGTTGGCACAGTATTTTGATACCTCACCAATGGATTACGGCAAGTCATTCTTGTAATCGTCTCCGAGTGATCGCAATAAAAAGAGATGGCAGCATGCCATCTCTTTTTTTGTTGCCTATCTAACTGATTAGATTGCCGACACTATGATGGCGTTACCAAGGCAGTATGCGTGATCGGTTGTCGCGCCGTAGTAGCATGGCCATCAATAGCGCGCCGAGAAACAGCGCCAGTCCCAGTAGGGCACGAAGCTCAGTAATGGTCGATTGGATCTGTTGTTTGGCATGATCAATCACCGATTGGTGTTCAAGCGTGAGGCGTAAAAAGCCGATAATATCGCCATCACGGCTAATGGGCGTCATTAATTGCTGTCGTCCTTCGCTTTCGAGTCCAAGCGGCGTGGTGAGGCCCACGGCGGTTTCAAGCGGCAACGCATGGGTAGAGCGGACAACGGGGCGCCCGTTAAGTTGATAAAAGCTGGCATCGCGAATCAAAGGCTCGGTCGCTAGCTGGTCGGCGAGGGTTTGCAGTGGCTGGTAATTTTTGTCGACCAATGCATCATAGGCTTGCGCGCCGATTTGACGTGTCATTAACTGGGCGAGCTGATCGGTTTGCTGATAAAGCGCTTGATACTGGCGTTGGCTTAAGGTCGTACTATAGAGCATTAACGCCGCAATGGCACTGAATGCACTGATCAGAATTCCCCACCGAGTGGTTCGCCGTAGCGCTTTGCGCGAAATTGAAAACATACCTACCTCAAAGCCGTGTTGACGGCGTAATTAGCACTGGAGCTGAGTACACTTTTTATGGTATCACAGCCTTATCTCGATTGTTTTATTGACGAGGCTCTGCTTGAGAGCTGAAAAGGAAAATACTGACCATGGATAAGGCTAAGCCCTTGGCAATTTACCGCGCATCCGGACTGTATCGTCGCTTTCCCACTGTTACCCGCACGCTTCCCTATCGCCGCCGAAACGGTGGCTGGATTCTCTTCGCTGAGACCATTAGCGTTGATCATTTAGACAATATTGCTTTTTTTACCGGTCACGTAGTCGACGTCATGGATGCGTGGTGTGTCGGCCCGTATCAGGTTTTATTAATGAGTGGTGAGCTCACGCCCGATCACCGAGCCGTGATTGATGCTCTCGGATTAGATTGTGCAGATCTGCACGCATTGCCAGATTTAAGTAAACCTGGATTGGCTGTGTTTGATATGGACTCAACAGCCATTGAGGTTGAATGTATTGATCAAATTGCCGCACTTGCAGGTGTAGGTGAGGCGGTCTCGGCGGTGACAGAGCGGGCAATGCTCGGAGAGCTTGATTTTGAGGCGAGCCTGCGCCAACGTGTGGCTGCGCTTAAAGGTACAGATATTGCTGTTCTTGATGAGGTGAAAGCGCATTTACCGTTAATGCCAGAAATGGCGGCGTTAGTCGCAAGCTTAAAAGCACACGGCTGGTACGTGGCAATCGCGTCTGGCGGCTTCACTCACTTTTCTGATCACCTTCAGCATCAGTTAGGGCTAGATTATGCCGAATCAAACCAGCTTGGCGTTGACGAGGGGAAATTGACTGGCGACGTGGTAGGGGCTGTTGTTGATGCCCAGCGTAAAGCGGATATTTTAACCACACTGGCGCAGCAGTACGATATTGATCCTGAGAATACTTTAGCGATCGGGGATGGCGCCAATGATCTGGCGATGATGGAGGCGGCTGGACTCGGCATTGCCTATCACGCCAAGCCAACCGTGAATGCTCGAGCACAAACCGCAGTGACACATTGTTGGCTTGGGGGCGTGCTCTGCGTGCTCTCTGCGAGCTTGCGAGCGGGGAAAATTAGCTGGCAACCGCGTTAACGGCCCAAGCGCATCAATACTTCGTCGGTGACATCCACTAACTCACCGTACGCACACAGCGAGATAAATTCGTCTTCGAGTTGGCGTGCTTTATGGGTGTCACGCTTGAGTAGCGCCGATAATTGTGATGGCTCAATGTCTTGCTCTGCGTGAGTCAGAGGCGTCATGCGATTGCGTATCACGGCAAACGTGCCGCCTTTTTGTGCCAACTGAACGAATTTACGTCGTGCATCGTCCGATTCAAACTCGCTATCGGCAAAGGTATGTACCGCTCGCACTTTGTCGGCTTGGATATCTATCCACACAAAGTACTCACGGACTAATTCATTGAGCGGTTGCGATGGACGAGTCACTTCATGGGTTCGCGTTTAAAATTTTATCGCCGAAAACCGGATAAAAAGATAATTGACGTCCGCCACCCGCCCGTTCGAGAAAACGGTGTAAGCGGCTCGGTGGTAAGTTGATCCCAACAGCAGACACCGACAAAGCGCCATTATCTCGTTGGACAAAATAGGGCTGTACGGTCAAACGCGTCAGCAACAGCTGGTGCATGGCCCAAACCAGAGGCGGATCGGGTAAGCGTTCATCGAGTACCGTTAACTTATCCTGATTATGTTCAATCAATCGGCGTAAGTATTGTCGGCGCCGGGTATTTGGCGACTCGGTGGTCAGTTTTAGCTGAATATTGTCTCTTTTCGGACTCACTCGAATCACTTGATACGGCATATCGACCAAGGGAGCGCGCGGATCAATATTGACAAATGCATCGAGCGATACCGAGACAATATCATCTCTTGCCCCTTGGAACGGTTGCTTCAGCGTCACATTGAGTCCCCCAGAGGAAAAGTCAATCAGCTGACCTTTAAGAGGCCCTTGTTCAGCGTGAACCATTGATACTTCCGATCGATAAGCGTATCGGGGCTCCCGTCGTTGTGGCTGGCGATCGGATGAGATGAGCTGCGCACGGCAAACGGGGTTGCGCTGGTGTAAAAAACGTCGCAGGACCTGGCTAGAGCATTGAGGTTTTGGGTGTTCAAGGTAACTGCGTCTTCCGTCGGCATGAGTGACATCTTGTACCAGCGCAACATGGGTCAGCGTTTTGAGGGTGTTAAGCCAATCGGGTGACACATCTTGGAGTCGTTCAATATCTGTCGCATTAATGGCAGACATCGTCACTTTAAACACGCGCCACGAGGCGCGCTTGGCTCCCAGGTGCCAAAAAAGCTGGCGCTCTTCTTCGCTCATTTCACTGGGAGAGGCGGAGTAGAAAAAACGCTGTTTGTTTTTTTCAACAGAAAAGCAGTACAGCAACAGCTGGCTGGTGGAGGCACCGTCGAGTTGGAGCAGTGATAACCGTTCAGTGTTAAACAGGTGATTGATCACGGGTTGATTACGGTTATCGTGCCAGTAGGCCCATAGCCCCTGATTCTGTCGCGTTTGTAGCACATATTCCATTTTATCTTGTGCGAAATAGAGCGGTAACACACTGGTATGATGCAAAAAAGATTGCTCGTAACTTTGCAGTTTTAACGTGAGCAGTTTGTCTTCGCCATCTTGCTTGCCGCGAAAATCTGGCGCGGTCATTTCTGCTTCTAATGCTTGTTTTATCGCGTCACTGCTCGTGTCTAGCCGCAACCGCAGCCAGACATTGCTGGTCGAGTCTTTGTTGTCATCGACGCCGATAATCCGATAACTCAACCCCTGTTCAAGATCGGGGTCCGGGTATGTTTGTGCGAGAGTGGTAAAGCGAACCACCACCTCTGAGCTCGGTGGATAATCGAACGCAGCAGGCACACGAACCCGACAGCCCGAGTTCGATAAATCACTGGTCACTCCATGCACTTCATGGCCAGTGTTGAGCGTAATTAAGACTTGTGTAGCAAAATGAATGCGGCTTTCACTGCGTGATAAGTAATGACCAAATGTCAGCTTTTCGGGTAAGAGTGCCGACTGTGACGCATCGCTGACCGGCCCTTTTCCTTGCTGTTGGCGCTGTTTCTCTTTTTCGTGCTTCACCCGAAAGTTATTCGGTGTGTTATGCAAATCTTCCCATAATCCTTGGGTGAGTTGGCCGTTATACATAGGGAGGCGATCGTAGTAGCGGTTAATCGCCACATCATCGAGCCAGTGCTTTTGACCGTGCAGGCTGTATTCGTGGCAGTCGCCATCCACTTTCCCGCGTAAGTCGATGGCGCGATTGCATGGGGTCATCAGCCGTCTGATCTCCATTTTGATCAGCAGCTTTGCGGAGCTGGGCTCGTTAGCCGTGAGCTTATCGAGCAACACCTCAAATTTTGGGGTTTGGGACAGAGGAAGCAGTTGCTCAATCAGTCCCTGGTAATCATCCTGCTTCATGGCAAAGTCTGGTAAAGTAATCGCTTACTTTGTTAACGGCATCTTCTCTGAAAAGTGTCGGGATAATGAATAAGATAGCAATCATTTTGTGAATTAGCTGACATCATACGTATTGGAGAGCGAATGGCAAAAACAAAACGAGCCTACGTGTGTAATGACTGTGGGGCAGATTTTCCGCGTTGGCAAGGGCAGTGTTCTGCATGCGGCGCGTGGAACACGATCACCGAAGTGAGGTTAGCGGCTTCACCTCAAGTCGCACGCAATGAAAAATACGCCGGTTATACTGGTAGTGCCGAGGGTGTCGTACAAACCTTACAAGATATTAACTTGCAAGAAGTACCGCGTCTGAGCAGCGGTTTTAAAGAGCTTGATCGGGTACTCGGTGGTGGCATTGTGCCGGGGGCGGCGATTCTTATCGGTGGTAACCCAGGCGCGGGTAAAAGTACCTTACTATTGCAAACCATGGTGGGCTTAGCACACCATTTTCCGACACTGTATATCACCGGGGAAGAATCGCTCCAACAAGTCGCGATGCGGGCTGACCGACTCGGGTTACCCAAAGATAAGCTTAAGTTATTGTCTGAAACGGGCGTTGAAACCATTTGTCAGGTTGCGAAAAAAGAACAGCCTAAGATCATGGTGATCGACTCCATCCAGGTGATGCATGTCGCCGAGGTGCAATCGGCCCCTGGGAGCGTGGCACAAGTCCGTGAATCTGCCGCCGCCTTAACTCGTTACGCCAAACAAAACAATGTGGCCATTTTTATGGTCGGACATGTGACCAAAGATGGTTCACTGGCAGGCCCGAAAGTGCTTGAGCATTGTATCGACTGCTCGGTGTTATTGGATGGCTCGAGCGATAGTCGCTTTCGCACTTTACGCAGCCACAAAAACCGTTTTGGGGCGGTGAATGAGCTGGGCGTGTTTGCATGACAGGTCAGGGGTTGAAGGAAGTGAGTAATCCGTCGGCGATTTTTCTCTCCCGTGGTGAGGAGCAAACCTCTGGCAGTTCGGTCATGGTCGTCTGGGAAGGCACACGCCCATTATTGGTCGAAATACAGGCGCTAGTGGATTATTCGCAATTGGCTAATCCCCGTCGGGTGGCTGTGGGGTTAGAGCAAAATCGTCTAGCGCTGTTATTGGCGGTGTTACACAAGCACGGCGGGCTGCAAATGTCTGATCAAGATGTGTTTGTGAATGTGGTTGGTGGCGTCAAAGTGACTGAGACCAGCGCGGATCTGGCCTTGTTGCTTGCGTTGATCTCAAGCTTTAGAGACCGGCCTTTGCCAAGAGAATTAGTCGTGTTTGGCGAAGTCGGTTTGGCCGGTGAAATTCGCCCGGTACCCAGTGGGCAAGAGCGGTTAATGGAGGCGGCGAAACATGGCTTTAAAAAAGCGGTTGTCCCTAAAGCCAATATGCCCAAACAGACGCTTGAAGGCATGACCGTGTACGGTGTGAGCAAATTATCAGATGCGTTGGCAGTATTAGAAGAGTTATAGCGGCGGTTGCTTGAGCTACATAGCGGCATTAGCGGGGCGCGATCATCCTCTGCGTCACGCTGCTGTGCGGTGCTTAACGGTGGGTTAGGGGCGGGCATGTTGGCGACTTGGACCTGGGTTTGGACCAAGTTTTCAACCACTGCGACCAAATGTCCCCAGCTCACGCGTTTTTCGTTTTCGAGTAAGGAATCGAACTCTTCAGTACTCCATTTTATAAAGCGACGAGGGTCAAGGGCGCGGCCCAAAAAGCGCACTTCATAATGCAAATGCGGGCCAGTTGATAGTCCGGTGTTACCCGACCATGCAATTAAATCCCCTTTTTTCACAAATTGCCCGCTCCGGACATTGAATTTATCCAAATGGGCATAGAGTGTCATAAAGCCAAAGGCGTGGTCGATTTTGATGAAGTTACCATAGCCTTTGCGGCGGCTGGGACGGACATATTCGACGACGCCATCCGCGGGGGCATACACCGGCGTGCCGACGTCCGAGGTCAAATCTAAGCCCATATGGAATTTTTCTTTCCCTGTCACAGGGTGAGTTCGTGAGCCATATCCCGAGGAGCGTCGGTAGCTTTCAAGCGGTTTACCATTCGGGATTAGCTGGAGCATGGTGTAACGCACCGCTGAGTTAATCGCTGCGACATCGAGACGGTGAGTGAGCGAGGCGTCTTTGGCCACTGATTCTAGCCCGAGCATATCTTCAACCGTGACCACGCGTTGTGTCAGGGCGGTGAGTTCAACATCTTTGTTCTCGATGGTTTGTGACAGCGCATCACGTTTTTGTTGCAACATCGCCACCTCGTTATTTAAGGTCGCGCGCTCTTGGCGTAATCGTTCAACAGCCGCTTCGGCCTCGGTCGAACGCTCAGAAAGCAGGTACAGACTAGCAAAGGTGATGGTGAGGGCCGCGAGTATCACTAATGCAAGGGTTTGCACGACCTTTTTACGGGTCGGGCAGAGGGTATAGTGTTTTACCCCGTTCGGGTGCGTTACGGCAATATGGATGTGGTCTGTCATGACTGGTTACTGCTGGCCTGCATTAAATACCGTCCATGACCGTGCGGATTAAGCGTTCGGTTCCGCCATGTGGTCAGTCAATTGCGCAAGCTCGCGATGAAGCAGTTCATCGTTACCCACGTTCAGTTCAACGAGCCTTTTTAAATGACTGGCGCTATCAATGTCAATGTGATCGATGTAAAGATGGAGATAATTTTCGCAGTTATTTACCAGAATGCAGTCCATGTCTAATTCTACATCCGAGTCATGGAGGTAAAACACCAGTAGAAACGCGTTATGTTCGGGATCAGCTTGCCAGTTCTCAGGACGGCTGAGCAACACGCCTTTGAGAGATAGATCCAGTACCTGTGCGTGCCACTGCTGCTCGTTTTGTTTGAGTATTGCCGGCACACGATACATGACGCGGGAAAATTTTCTACGCTCTGTCATGATGACATCTCCTCATTCACTGTCTCTAGTGTAGGTGATATGGGGCAATCACAATACTGATTTAGTGGCTTGTCTCACATTTAAAACGTTTTCGAGGTTCTGCTGAGCTAAGTACAGGCGGCAATACGGTTTATTGAGATGACGAGTGAGAAGATGAAGAGTGGGAAGGTAAAGGGCAGCCGTCGCTGCCCTTACCGTGGTATGCGTTATTATTTGACTGCACGCTTGTACTTGATCCGGTGCGGCTCCGCCGCTTGTGCACCCAGTGTTTTTTTCAACCAATCGGTGTATTCAGCAAAGTTACCTTCAAAGAAGTTCACTTGGCCTTCATCACGATAGTCAAGAATATGGGTCGCGACACGGTCAAGGAACCAGCGGTCGTGCGAGATCACCATGGCACAGCCTGGGAACTCTAAGAGTGCCTCTTCAAGTGCACGGAGCGTTTCCACGTCCAAGTCGTTAGTCGGTTCGTCAAGGAGCAACACGTTACCGCCAGCTTTTAGCAATTTGGCGAGGTGGACACGGTTACGCTCACCGCCTGACAAATCACCAATGCGTTTTTGTTGGTCACTGCCTTTAAAGTTAAACCGTGACACATAAGCGCGTGCCGGTAATTCAAAGTTATTGATGCGAATGATGTCCGCCCCTTCAGAGATCTCATCATAGACGGTGTTATTATCGTCCATACTGTCTCGGAACTGATCGACCGAGGCCAATTGTACGGTATCGCCTACTTCAACGGTGCCGCTATCTGGGGTTTCTGTGCCACTGAGCATCTTAAACAGGGTTGATTTACCCGCGCCGTTCGGACCAACAATACCGACAATTGCCCCTTTTGGCACGCTAAAGGATAAGTCATCGATCAAGATGCGATCACCAAACGACTTGGTCAGATTATTGACCTCAATGACTTTTTCACCCAGACGTGGACCTGGTGGGATAAACAGCTCGTTGGTCTCGTTACGGCGTTGATAGTCCGTGGTGTTGAGCTCTTCAAAGCGGGCCATACGGGCTTTTGATTTCGCCTGACGGCCTTTTGGATTCTGGCGAACCCACTCAAGCTCTTTCTCAATGGTTTTCTGACGCGCTTTTTCTTGCGACGCTTCTTGCTTTAACCGTACATCTTTTTGTTCGAGCCAAGATGAGTAGTTGCCTTCCCACGGAATACCTTCACCACGGTCAAGCTCAAGAATCCAGCCCGCTGCATTGTCGAGGAAGTAACGGTCGTGCGTAATAGCAACGACGGTACCAGAGTAGTCGACTAAGAAACGCTCAAGCCATGCAACGGATTCAGCGTCTAGGTGGTTAGTTGGCTCATCAAGCAGCAGCATGTCGGGCTTTTCGAGTAGCAAACGGCAAATAGCAACACGACGACGCTCGCCCCCTGAAAGGTGCTTGATTTGCGCATCCCACTCGGGCAAACGCAGTGCATCTGCTGCACGCTCCAACGTATTATCGAGGTTATGCCCGTCTTTAGCTTGGATCAGTGCTTCGAGTTCACCTTGCTCTTGCGCTAAGGCATCGAAGTCGGCATCTGGATCAGCGTAAGCGGCATAGACACCATCGAGACGCGTTAATGCATCTTTGACGTCACCGACCGCTTCTTCAACGGTTTCCCGGACTGTCTTTTCTTCATCCAGCTTCGGCTCTTGCGGGAGATACCCGATCTTGATCCCGGGTTGCACACGGGCTTCGCCCTCAATCTCGGTATCGATACCGGCCATAATGCGCAATAGGCTCGATTTACCGGCCCCGTTGAGACCCAACACCCCAATTTTGGCGCCTGGGAAGAAACACAAAGAAATATCTTTAAGAATTTGACGCTTAGGTGGCACGATCTTGCTCACCTGCGACATGGTATATACGTACTCAGCCATTTCTGCTCACGTTAATCGTTGTGGTATAAAAAACGCTATTCTAACGTTAACTTTGCCAAGTTTAACAGTGATTGTCATATTCGGTCATTAATATGGCGAGACGTGCCGACAAACAACGCTTATCACCTACAGGGAATTTGCGGGCGGAGCTGTTGTCTACTCGGTGTTACACAGTCGGTGTTGCATACAATAGGAGCGATCTTTGACATGGAACGATTCATCGCATTATCCGGGCCAATCAAGTCAGCATATCGAGCGGCTTTTCGTCACGCCCGTGCCTTCTTTCCTCTATGGGTGTCAGGGTTCGTGTTGATTTCCAGCTTATCAGTCCCGATGGTTGAGGCTTCCGCCAGCCTGATAGTCGTCAAATGACACCGCACCAGCGCCAGTATGAAGCGGCAATCGATGCGATTGAAAGCGGCGATTTGCATCAGTTTCAGCGCTTAAAAGCACAACTGCGTGATTATCCTTTGTATCCGTATCTCGATTATCGTGATTTCACTCGTAATCTTTCTAAAAAGCCTCACCACGCGGTCACTAACTTTATTCAGCGTTATAGCACCATGCCATTCGCGAATAGTTTGCGTGCGGATTATCTCACCCTGTTGGCGGACAGAGGAGATTGGAAGACATTGATCGCGTTCCAGTCTGATGTGCCACGGAGTGATCGTTATCAGTGCCAATATTATTATGCGCACAGTCAAGCGGGGAATCAGGCTTTAGCGCGCAGTGGCGCCAAATCGCTCTATTTGTCGGGTCAATCCGTGGATAGCAGTTGCAATGACTTATTCGATTTTTTATCGGAACAAGGGCTGCTGACCGGTGACTTGATATTGCAGCGTATGCTTCTAACATTCGATGCGCGCAACCGCAGTTTGATGCGTTATTTGTTACGCCAGTTACCCGAGGCGGATCGTGCGGTTGGCAAGCAGGTGTTGGACTTATATGACCAACCTGAGAACGTGGCCGACTTTTCGAAGCGCAGTTATGTGACGCCGTTTAATCAAAAACTGACTCGCTTGGCGTTTGAGCGTTTGGCTCGCAAGGATGAAGCGCAAGCCATTCGCCATTTTCGTCGCACGGTCGAGGGCCAGCATTACGATAAACGAGAGCGACAAGACATTGCCGATTACTTGATTGGCCAATTAATGAATGATGACGAGCCTGCATTGGCTGGCTGGCGAGATCGTATGCTGCGTCAGAGTCATGATGATGGTTTATTGGAAAGACGGTTTCGCCTTGCTCTTATCGAGGGTGACTGGCACGCGCTGGATCAGTGGCGCGCATTGCTCAGCGAAGCGGCTCAGCAGTCTTTAAAGTGGCGGTATTGGCAGGCGAGAATCAAGCTAGAGCTTGGTGATAGTGCGTCAGCAAATCAAGCATTCGCTTCCATGCTTGGTGAGCGTAATTTCTATAGCGTGGCAGCGGCGCAGCATTTAGATAAACCGATTTCAATACCCTCACGCACAGCAGTCCTGAAAGAAGCAGGGTTAATGCCGATCAATGATGTATTGGCAAGAGTGAATGAGCTTATCGCGCTCGATAAAATCTATGCGGCTAAGCGTGAATGGTATTATGTATTACAACGTGCTAGTGATGAGCAGATTGCCTTACTGGCGGCCTATGCCAATAAAAAACATTGGTACCACTTCGCGGTTCAAGCCACGATTGCGGGAAAAATGTGGGACCATTTGTCACTCCGCTTCCCGTTAGCACACCAGTGGTGGTTTGAGTTTTTCAGCCGCGAGCGTGGCGTAGACAAAACCACACTGATGGCCTTATCGCGTCAAGAGAGCGCCTTTTTTACCCGCGCAGTATCCCATGTGGGTGCAAGAGGCTTGATGCAATTAATGCCAGGCACGGCACGCGAAACCTCTCGTCAGCTGGGATTTGATTATCAAGGCCCTGCTAGCTTGAGTGATCCGGGCGTCAATATTCGTCTTGGCAGCGGCTACTTAAAAATGATGTTAGATCGTTTCGACAGTAATCGTATCTTGGCATTCGCGGCTTATAACGCCGGCCCGCATCGTGTGTCGCGTTGGTTGGAACGATCGCAAGGTCATATGGATGCGATTGCTTTTATTGAGTCAATTCCGTTTTACGAAACGCGCCATTATGTGCAGAACGTCTTGATGTTCGACATTTATTATCGTCAGCTGTTAGGTGAGCCGGTGCAATTTTTAAGTGCGCACGAGCTGGCTCAGCGCTATTGATGTTATCATTGCTGTCATCACGTAAAGAGCGAGAGGAAACCATGTCGCAATCGCCTGCATTCTCTGGTTGGCAAGATGTTATTTCTTTAGTGCGTTTAGCAGGAAAAGACGATAACGATGATGCATTACTGACAGCACTACTGACGCCTGATGAGCGAGATACTCTGGTCGCTCGGATCAATATCTTGCATGAATTATTAGAAGGCAGAATGAGTCAGCGCCAGCTCAGTCAGTTACTTGGGGTAGGGATCGCGACCGTGACCCGAGGCTCTAACGAATTAAAGCGGATGGATGAGGATACCAAAATTTGGCTCGCCGACTTGCTCAAGCGCGAGGCGGAGCAAACCCGCTCTTGATCCCCTGTCTATCAAACAAAAACGGAGCCCACGGGCTCCGTTTTTAGTGCTGTTTTTTTAGCGCCGGGTTTTTAGCGATAAAGGTGTGGATGCATAAACGGGATCAGTGCCATGATCAAAGCTTGATGATACACGCTTGATCGCGTTAATCGGTGTCCGGTAAGCATACCGATGGCGCCCCCTTTTTGTTTTACATTTTGCTGGCTAAACATTCGATCCATCACATCACTGAGCTCCTCGCCTTGATGCAATGCCTTGAGCGCGTCTGGTGGAAGGGGAAGTGACGCTGAGCGTGCTTCGCCGTGCGCGTCGTCTTTTGCTATGATCATCCAAGCAAAGGTATGTTGGCCATCCAAGCCGGCTTCTATCCCCACATAATAATCGCCTTGATAACGTCCTTGTGCATGCCGAACCCGATTGCATGCGCCTGAATAGGTTTCTTTCTCTGTCATGGGTTGGTCGGCGACATCACTGGGTACGGACACGCCGGTAAACGTGAAGTCGGTATTGGGAAAAACGTCATAAAATGCTGCTTTAACGGCAGAAATCTTGGCAGGGTTTTGTGAGGTAACGATTACGTGGGTCATACGCCCTAGCGCTCCTTATCATGTTGGTAGGCGCGCTGCAGTATACGCCAGCGTAAAGGTAAGCGCAGCATGCCTGTTATGCGACTCGCATCATTGGCTTGCGCCACTTCATTTAAGCCAATTCGCATTCCCTGATGCCCTTTGCGAGGCTGAGCAACATAGGTATTAAACCAGCGATCCCAGCAAGACAAATTAAAGCCATAGTTGGCATTGCACTCATGAAAGCGGGTGGAATGATGAACGCGATGCATGTCGGGCGTGACGACGATACGGCGCAGCCAGTCATCGAGACGCAGCGGTAAACGGACGTTGCTGTGGTTAAACATCGCCATGCTGCTTAATACGGTTTCAAACAGAATCACGCCTAAAACAGGGGCACCTAATAAGGCTACCAGTGCACATTTTATCGCCATTGAAAGCCAGATTTCGACGGTGTGAAAGCGCGCGCCAGTGGTGACATCAATATCCATGTCGGCATGATGAACCAAGTGTAATCGCCATAACCAAGGGATCTCATGGAACAGCTTGTGTTGATACCAAATCGCCAAATCCATGACAATTAGCGTGAGGACTACCGTTGCCCAAAGCGGCAAAGAGAGCTGATTAAGCAGTCCCCACCCTGATTCATCGACAAGGCTGGCAACACCAACGGCTGAAAGCGGTGCCAGTAGTCGAAGCGTTAGCGTATTAAATGCGGTGAGCGCAATATTGCCCCGCCAGCGTTCACGTCGAGTACGGGTTAACTGACGTTTGGGCCATTGCCACTCGGCGACCAGCATGATCACGAGTACGAGCACGAATAGACCAAGTCGAAATCCCGCTTCATGTGTTTCAATCCAGTTCATTATCGCTCCTTGTTCGCCTTTATATTACGCGAAAAGCAGATAATACGTTTAGTCAAACAGCAAAAATTGCCGAGTGAGTGACGATAGTACCGCTCTCCAAGCGAGGTATTAATCGCATCCAACCAACGATTTTGTTACTAGATATTCCAGAATGTTCATAACTTTTACATGAGCTAAACGCCTCATCTTGCTATGATTTGCCGCCATTAAACCCCAATAAACTAGACAAAACATCAGCATGTAGACCCGTCTGCAGCGAGGGAAAAAACGATGTGGAAAAAAGTTAAACATTCTTTACCATTGCAAATTGCATTGGCAGCAGCACTGGCTTGGCTGGTGGGGACTGTATTTGGTCCCATAGAAAATGCGGAGCAGACCACTTGGTATCCATTGCTCATGTTGGCCAAAGTCAGTTATATCGGTTTACTGAAAGCCGTCGTCGGCGTGATGGTGTTGCTCTCGCTGCTGGAAGGGATCAGTAATATTGGCAACGTTGTCCGCTTAAAACGTCTCGGTGGTGCCACCCTTTTGTTCTACGGTTTTACCACCACCATAGCGATTATTCTGGGACTTGGCGCAGCGTTACTGATGCCAGAGTGGCAAACGCTTAACAGTGCGCCACCGGTGGATGAGAGCATCAGCTTTATCAATCAAGATGCGGCAGGAGCTGGCGCGATTGCCACCAAGCTTTTTAACATGGCGTTAGTGAATCCCGTTGAGGCGCTAAGCAGTGGTAATCTACTTGCGATTGTCGTTTTCACCATTTTGTTTGGTATTTCACTGATTGTAGCTTTGCCGGAAAAACACCCGCTATTTGATACCATTCGTGGTTTAAACCAAGGTATTAACACGCTGGTGGCCGGAATCATCAAACTGGCGCCGTTCGCCGTTTTTGCGATTGTCTTTCAGTTTTCGCATCAAGGCGACAATGACTTATTTGGTCAGCTTGTTTAGCTTCGTCGGCTTTAGTGTTTGCTCTGACGATGGTACATGGCGTCATTGTATTGCCTTTGGGGGCGGTGATGAACATGGATGGCACCGCGCTGTTTGAAGGGATTGCTGCCGTGTTCCTTGCGCAATTGTTCGGGATTGATTTGTCTACGACCGGTATTGTGATGATCTTCATTATGGCGATGGTGTCGTCGGTGGGCGCGCCAGGGATGCCATCGGGCTCGATGTCTGGGATGCAGTTGGTGCTGCTGGCAGCGGGGATCCCGCTTGAAGCCATCGCTATCTTGCTGATCATTGAGCGCCCGCTTGATACGTTCCGTACCGCAGTCAACGTGCAAGGTGATCTGATTGGCGCCACGGTTATCGATAAATGGCAAAAGCGTGTAGGTTAATCTTGCTGTTACCCGCTTAAGAACAGGATGCGATGAAGCTAGCGGCTATCGATAAACTTTATCGACAAACTCGGACGTCATGGCTGAAAGAAAAGCACTATAGTCCAACCCAAATGTGACGGTTTCACCGACCGCTAGCATTTTTTCTGGTGTCTCAACCATTAAATGATCACTGCATGATGAAACGATTGTCATGCCGCTGGGAGGATGTAATCCGTCAATACATACATCCTGTCGGCCTAAGGCAAGAATGGCCTGGTTGACCTGACCTCTATTTTGTAGGCTGATGGTTTCACCAAAGGCATTAACGCCTCGTTTTCCCCATGGATATGAGGTTTTTGGCTCGACTCTATGACCTCGGCTGTTAATGTGATCGCTGTGGATGATAAGCCCGATATTTGTGGCTGATTTTTTGGGACTAGGCCTAAAAATATTGCTTCGCCAAGCCGTAAATGGTTAATACGGGTTTGGCCTTGATGGGCTAGTACCCAATTGATCGAGCCCGAGTTACCGCCCGAAATGATGTCTAGCCTTATCGAAAACGTCGTCTCGATGTGTTCAGCAAGATCCGATAAAAGCTGCATATTGATATCGTCTGGCTCAACACCGTAGCGGCAGGTTAAATTCGTACCTATGCCTTTGAGTGTAATGTTGGGCAGTTTAATGACATCGTTGATCAGATTAATAAGGTTGTCGGGCATGACACCTTCTCTTAAATCTCCCAGCTCAACCATAATGATGATCTGGTGAATACGATTACATCGCCCAGCGGCGTCAGAGAGTTTTTGGATCACGGTAATTTCAGTATTCAGACTGATATCGCAGTCAATGACGACGCGCTCTATTTGGCTTAGCATCGGGGAACGTATTAATAGAGTGGGTACCGTGACACCTGCCTCTCTCATCCGTTTTATATTATCTACTCTTGAGTCAGCGAGCATCGTTGCGCCGGCATTAATGAGCGTATTGGCAATGATAGGGTGGCCCAAACAGCTTTTGGTCACGGGAGTGACAGTCACGCCTTTTAAAGTCAGTTGTTCAATCAGCCGTTGGGTGTTGAGGGATATTTTAGCGCAATCGAGTTCTATTTTTGGGTAGCTCACTGCTTTGCTTCAATTTTATCTTCTAGCAGTGGGAACGCTGAAAGTAGGATCTGTACTAATTGCTCTTTCGGTTGCGATAAGGGATCGGTGACCGGGAGTTTAAGTTCATGTGTATACGCATTGATATAAGATAAAGTCTCTCCCATCGACATCCCCTCGTGGTTGAGAGTGATCCCAATGACATGCGTATTGGCAAATGTTTCGATCAGGTTAATTTCGCTTGCGAGCGTCGGTATCGCCATGTTGGGAAAATCGACACGATACAGGCGTTTCGGTGCATGCTGTAAGATAACTGCGGTCGGGCAACTTCCTCGCAGTATGAATGAGCTCGTGGAAAAGGCTGGATGACTCAGAGCACCTTGGCCTTCCACTAAAATAATATCTGGGTTTTCCTGGGTGTAGGCATCGACGATCACGGCCTCTAATTCGCCAGCACAAAATTGAGAAGGAACAGCATCGAGTGCCACACAATAACGTTCACCCTGAATAATACCGGTTTGTCCGGTGGCGATCATGACGACGTTTAACCCTAGCTTTCTGAGCTCTTGAGCCAATATTGTCGTAGTGGTCCGTTTCCCGAGCGCACAATCTGTTCCCAAAATAGCGACAATGGGACAGGTCACACTATGGACTTGCCCAGTAAATGTTTTTAACGCCTCTTTTTTCTTTGGTTTGCGAATATCCAGTATGTGGACGTTGTTCTTCTTGCTCGCATCAACAAAAATGGCATCGTCATTGAGAAATTCATGTAAACCATTAACGATATTGAGCCGTTTTGACATGGCGTCGAGGATGACATTTTTATCTAAATCAGACAGTAAGCCTGTGGACGGCGCGACACCAAAAATAAAATAATCTGGTCGTGTAGACTCATGATGTAAAGCCTCTTCGAGGCAGGGCGAGCGCATGAGTGTTCATTTTTCAACCATCGCCGGTATGCCTGCGGCTAAAACCTTCTCTAAGAAGCTGGGGTTCATGAGACAGCGCTTCTGTTTGGCCACCAAGCTTATCTTGGTCGGCTCAGCCCGCACCATGTTTGAGGCCATGTGTCGCAGACAGGCAAAGTTCGCGGCCCCATTGTCTTTATAAATTTGGCAGGCGTCTTCACCCATGCTGACATCTAACACCCAGTGCATGGCTTCA
>AQOF01000018.1 GCA_000565345.1 Salinivibrio costicola subsp. costicola ATCC 33508 = LMG 11651
TTCGCTTTTATAACCCCCGTCCGCGGATGCTTTGCCCTGTATTGGGCCTTTGACTTTTATTCCGTCGCGTCGGATTGCCGAAGTCCAGGTACGATCTGGTTAGTCGTTTAGGTGATGGCGTGCTTTGGTATTTAGCTTACTCGATGCGGTAAAAGTAATGGGAGTCGATATGAGCACCTTCAACTTCTTGCCATTGTTTGATGTCGGTATGGCGTGGTTACTGCCGACGTTAGTCGCCATGGTGGTGGCCAAGTTTGTTGGCGCCCGAGACTCGGCCTTAGCCGAAGCGTAATCGCCTTGCATTAAGATAAAAAAACCGCGCCAAGTAGCGCGGTTTTTTTATTATGGTAGTGGTAACTCTATCACCGCCTAGGCGATTCAAGCGCTCACGTTTAGCAAGTGTTCAGCGTCGGATTGATTGCACGTAGTGCGCGCTAAAGCATTGCCTGATATTCTACCAGCACTTGCTCGCACCAGGTTTGAATGCGCTCATCACTGAGATCGTATTCGCTGTCTTCATCGAGGGCTAAGCCGACAAACTGTTTACCATCCTCCGTCACCGCCTTGGATGCATCAAAGCGGTAGCCTGCGGTAGGCCAGTAGCCAATAAACTGCGCGCCACAACCTTGCAACTGCTGATGAAGCATGCCCATGGCATCGAGATACCATTCCGCGTAGCCTTCCTGATCCCCTAAACCGAACAGGGCGATGGCTTTATCGTTTAGCTGCAAGCTATCAATATCTTGCCAAACGGCTTCCCAGTCTTCTTGGAGTTCGCCGAAATCCCAGGTGGAAATGCCTAGCAGTAGTAAGTCATAGTCTGCCATCTTGGCGAGCGGCGTTTCTTTAACATTGTGGAGCTCGACCAGATCGTCACCGATAAAATCACGGATTTTTTCCGCGGCCATTTCGGTGTAGCAGGTGGTAGAGCCATAAAAAAGACCGATTTTCATAGCGCGACTCTGTTGTTTATCATGCGGGCAGTTTACCTGTTGAACGGCAATTTGATCCAGCAAGGGCTGGCGACATTTTGTATAATGTTGGCCGTCCCTATCCCGGCAAACCACGTATTTTCCGATTTATAACCAAGCAGGCTGAACGTGAATAAAAACATTGAATTAATCGAACAGTTCCTGGACGCCATGTGGATGGAACGCGGGTTATCCGAGAATACCTTAAATTCCTATCGTGCCGACTTACTCAAGCTTTGTCACTGGCTCGACCGTCGTGCATTGGTGGCAGTGAGTAAGCAAGATTTACAAGATTATCAGTATTGGTTACACGAACAAGGCTACCAATCCAGCTCTCGCAGCCGAATGGTGTCGGCATTACGTCGGCTTTTTCAATATGTATACCGTCAGAAGTTGCGTCCCGACGATCCGAGTGCGACGCTGATAAGTCCCAAACAACCTAAACGATTGCCAAAAGATCTAACTGAAGCGCAGATCGACGATTTATTAGAGGCACCGAACACGCGCGATCCGTTAGAGTTGCGAGATAAAGCGATGCTAGAGCTACTCTATGCCACCGGGCTACGTGTAACCGAATTAATTGAACTCACCACTGAAACCGTGAGCCTTCGCCAAGGTGTCGTGCGTGTCTCAGGGAAAGGCGATAAAGAGCGGTTAGTACCGATGGGGGAATCGGCGGTGGATTGGCTCGAACAGTATTTAGCTCACAGTCGTCCCGTCTTATTGGGCCAAACCAGCACCGATGTGTTTTTTCCGAGTAAACGCGCGCGGCAAATGACACGACAAACTTTTTGGCATCGAATTAAATATTATGCTCAACTGGCCGGTATTGAGACCGATGATTTATCTCCACACGTCCTTCGACATGCTTTCGCGACCCATCTGCTTAATCATGGTGCGGATTTGCGGGTAGTACAGATGTTGTTGGGGCACAGTGATCTTTCAACGACGCAAATTTATACCTATGTGGCGACGGAGCGTTTGAAACAGCTTCATCAAGCGCATCATCCTCGAGGTTAATCCGCAATTGGTAATCACTTCATGATAGAAATAAAAAGACGAGTGCCGTCAGTCACGCCAGCATTCAGCGATGCCATTCCTCCGCTCTTACAGCGTTTATATGCGCACCGTGGGCTACAAACAGATAGCGAGCTAAATCGCAGCGCAGCGGGGCTCCATCAATATCAAGCGCTCAAAGGGATCGATGCCGCCGTACACTTGCTTGCCGAAGCCTTGGCGGCCCATCGGTCTATTTTAATCGTTGGAGATTTTGATGCTGATGGCGCGACCTCATCGGCGCTATCAGTAAAAGCACTGCGTATGATGGGCGCGACACGCGTAGATTATTTGGTGCCCAATCGCTTTGATGATGGCTATGGCTTGAGCCAGAGGTGGTTGTTCAAGCCGCTGAGCGAGGCGCAGAGCTGATTATGACCGTCGATAACGGCGTATCTTCATTAGCAGGTGTTGCCCATGCCAAATCCCTCGGTATGCACGTATTGGTAACCGATCATCATTTGCCCGGCGATCAACTGCCGAATGCGGATGCGATGGTCAACCCGAATTTAGATGACTGCCACTTTCCCTCTAAAGCGTTAGCAGGGGTCGGGGTTGCGTTTTATTTAATGCTTGCCTTGCGCGCGCACTTGCGTGACCAAGGTTGGTTTACGCAACAAGGTTTGGCTATCCCTAATCTGGCTGAGCTACTCGATTTAGTCGCACTCGGCACGGTGGCGGATGTGGTGGCACTTGATAGCAACAACCGCATTCTTGTTCATCAAGGGTTACAGCGGATCCGAGCAGGTCGTTGTCGGCCAGGGATTCAAGCCTTGATCGAGGTCGCCAATCGCAATATGGCAACACTGGTCGCCAGTGATTTTGGTTTTGCGCTAGGGCCCAGGATCAATGCGGCAGGACGGTTAGATGACATGGCCTTCGGGGTAGAGCTATTACTGTGCGACAACATCCATGCGGCCAGACGGATGGCGTCCGAGCTGGATGCGTTAAATCAAACGCGTAAAGATATCGAACAAGGTATGAAGCAAGAAGCCGTGGCTTGGTGCGAGCGCTTGATTGCCGAACACTCTGAGCAAGATTTACCGGTGGGACTGGCCTTATTTCAGCGCGATTGGCACCAGGGTGTCATTGGCATTCTCGCGTCGCGCTTAAAAGATCAATTTCATCGTCCGGTGATCGCCTTTGCCGACGGTGGCGAGGGGCTGATCAAAGGATCGGCACGCTCGATTCCCGGCTTACATATGCGTGACACGCTAGATAGGATAGATACGCTCAATCCCGGGTTAATTAAAAAGTTTGGCGGCCATGCCATGGCCGCGGGACTGACCATCGACGAAGCACAGTTTGATACGTTCGCCAAGCAGTTTGATGCGCAGGTGCGCGAGCAGGTCAGTGAGGATGATCTGAAAGGGGTATTATTGAGCGACGGCGCGCTGCAAAGCCATGAGCTGGGGATAGAGACTGCCGAGATCATTCAATCTGGCGGACCTTGGGGACAAGGTTTTCCAGAGCCGCAGTTCGATGGCAACTTTCATGTATTACAGCAAAAGCTGGTGGGAGGAAAACACTTAAAATTGATGGTTGAGCCTGAAGGTGGTGGCACCATGATAGATGCGATCGCATTTAACGTGGATGTGCGTCGCTGGCCGGATCCCAGTGTCAAAACGCTTCACCTCGTTTATCGACTGGATATCAATGAGTTTCGTGGTAATCGCAGTGCTCAGCTGATTGTTTCTTACCTTGAGCCGGCTTAATTGTGCGGCTTTTTCCATCACGCCCTGTTTATTAGCGCGACAATTCGCTAAAATTCGGCGGTTAAATTTCCGCAAATAATGAAGATGCTTGACCATGTTTGAGATTAATCCAATCAAAAATCGCCTCGCGGATATCGCTGAACGCACCGATGTCCTTCGGGGGTATCTTTGACTACGATGCTAAAAAAGAGCGTCTAGAAGAAGTTAATGCCGAATTAGAACAACCCGACGTATGGAATGAACCACAACGTGCCCAAGCGCTGGGTAAAGAGCGTGCTTCACTGGAGGCAGTGGTTGAAACCATCGATCACTTGACCCAAGGGGGCGAAGAGGTCAACGAGCTGTTGATGCTGGCGGTCGAAGAAGACGATCAAGAAACCTTTGATGAAGTTGAGCCTGAGTTGGCTGACCTTGAAGCAAAGCTCACTAAGCTTGAATTCCGTCGTATGTTCTCTGGCGAGCATGATGCATCCGATAGCTATATTGACTTGCAAGCAGGGTCTGGCGGCACAGAAGCGCAAGATTGGACCAACATGATGCTCCGCATGTACCTCCGTTGGGCGGATGCGAAAGGCTTTAAAACCGAAGTTATCGAAGTATCTGAAGGCGATGTCGCTGGGCTTAAATCGGCGACTGTGCGTATATCGGGCGAATACGCCTACGGATGGTTACGTACGGAGACAGGCGTACATCGCTTAGTGCGTAAGTCGCCGTTTGATTCTGGCGGGCGCCGTCATACCTCATTTGCGTCTGCGTTTGTGTACCCTGAAATTGATGACGACATTGATATCGAGATCAATCCTTCTGATTTACGCATTGATGTTTACCGCGCATCGGGGGCCGGTGGTCAGCACGTTAACACCACAGAATCAGCGGTCCGTATTACCCATGTGCCGACCAATACCGTGGTGCAGTGTCAGAACGATCGCTCGCAACACAAAAACAAAGATCAAGCGATGAAACAGCTAAGAGCCAAGCTGTTTGAACTTGAGCTACAAAAGCAAAATGCGGAAAAACAAGCCAACGAAGATGCAAAGTCGGATATTGGTTGGGGCAGTCAAATTCGCTCCTATGTCTTGGATGATTCGCGCATCAAAGACTTGCGTACCGGTGTTGAAAACCGTAATACCCAGGCCGTTCTTGATGGCGATTTAGATAAATTTATTGAAGCCAGCCTCAAATCTGGCCTGTAATCACGATTTAATGTAAAGGGTTTTCTATGACTGACCAGTTACCAGACGAAAATAAGCTGATTGCCGAGCGTCGCGCCAAACTGAATCACATTCGTGAAAACTGTAAGGCAAACGGCCATCCTAACGACTTCCGTCGTGAGCATCTTGCCGCAGACCTGCAGGCTGAATTTGGCGATAAAGACAAAGCCAAGCTTGAAACACTTGATCACAAAGTCACGATCGCAGGCCGTATTATGGCCAAGCGCGGACCATTTATGGTGGTACAAGATGTCTCGGGCCGTGTGCAAGCCTATGCCTCGAAAGACGTACAAAAAGCGCTGAAAGCCGAGTACCAAGGCTTAGATATTGGTGATATTATTGGCGTGCATGGTGCGCTGCATAAGTCGGGCAAAGGCGATCTGTATGTCAACATGGAGCGCTACCAGCTACTGACCAAAGCATTGCGTCCGTTGCCAGAAAAATTCCATGGCTTGGCTGATCAAGAGCTGCGTTATCGTCAACGTTATGTCGACTTGATTGTCAACGAAGAGTCACGTCACGCATTCCAAGTGCGTTCAAGAGTGGTGACCGCCATTCGTAACTACATGGTAGAAAAACACTTTATGGAAGTGGAAACACCGATGATGCACGTTATCCCAGGTGGGGCAACAGCACGTCCATTTACCACTCATCATAATGCGTTAGATATCGACATGTATCTACGTGTCGCGCCTGAGCTATACCTCAAGCGTCTCGTTGTCGGTGGTTTCGAGCGTGTGTTTGAAGTGAACCGGAATTTCCGTAACGAAGGTTTATCGGCACGCCATAACCCAGAATTCACCATGATGGAATTCTATATGGCGTACGCGGACTATAACGATCTGATGGATCTCACCGAAGATATGTTATCGCGTGTGGCGCTGGAAGTGACGGGGCAATCTGTGATGCCTTATGGCGAACATGAGATTAATTTTGCTGGGCCTTACCCACGCATTACCATGCTTGATGCCATTAAGCAGTACAACCCTGATCATGCTGAGATTCAAGCGCTGAACGATGAGAATGTGCAAGAGCGAGATCATCTAGCCGCCATTGCGAAATCACTGAATATCAGTGTCGAATCGTTTTGGACGGCTGGCCAGTTACTTGAAGAAATCTTCGGTGAAACGGCGGAGCCACAATTAATTCAGCCGACCTTCATTACCGAATACCCAGCGGATATCTCACCATTGGCTCGTCGCAATGATGACAACCCATTCGTGACTGACCGTTTTG
Source organism: Salinivibrio costicola subsp. costicola ATCC 33508 = LMG 11651 (assembly GCA_000565345.1). Classification (GTDB taxonomy): domain Bacteria; phylum Pseudomonadota; class Gammaproteobacteria; order Enterobacterales; family Vibrionaceae; genus Salinivibrio; species Salinivibrio costicola. Next base: position 6,190 of record AQOF01000018.1, read on the forward strand.
AATTCTTCGTGGGTGGGCGTGAAGTGGCCAATGGCTTCTCGGAGCTGAATGATGCCGAAGATCAAGATGCGCGCTTCAAAGCCCAAGTTGATGCCAAAGATGCCGGTGATGATGAGGCCATGTATTACGATGCTGATTACATTAATGCGCTTGAACATGGCTTGCCGCCAACGGCAGGGCAGGGGATTGGCATTGATCGTCTGGTGATGCTCTTTACCAATACACATACCATTCGCGATGTGATTTTGTTCCCAGCGATGCGCCTCAACAAGGTAGCTAAAGCTGGAAAGACCACCATGGAAGCGGCTCATAGAGCCGCTTTTTTTGTGCCTTATACCCGATATTTAGGTCAAAGACTCAACATTTTATCGGGTTTATTCATATATTTGACTAAAATAATGCTTATGGTGTCCATCTGATGTCTCTTTATTGAGACAGATTTAAAATCGGCCATCTTTATAATAAGGCTTTGTTTGGCAAGTAGTATGACAGACTGGATGTAAGGCAGGTGTTATGGGATTTGATGCAGGGAGTGACAAAACCTTAAGCTCACTCGTGGTGGTCGGTGGCGCTTATGAGCTTGGCTGGCAACCCTTGAGCAAGCTGGCTGGCATTGTCATCGCTGCTATGATTTGCGTGCTGCGCAGTCATTGTTACAAGATATCGGCCTTGTATTGGTATTGTCGATCTCAGCCATAACGACTTTAGCCTCAATGGTGTCGCTTCGCTAGTTAACCGTAACAAGCAGGTGCGTTGGTTAGCCTTGGTGAGAGAAAATCAGCTTATTAATGAAGCGATCTGCCAGTTTATTGTCAGTTTCTGTATTGACTACTTCACCTCGCCTGTTCCTAATTCGCAACTGATGAGTACCATTGGTCACCAACTCGGTATGCTGCGTCTTGAGCGCCATGTCTGGCCACAACTCGGTGACCACAGTGATATGGGACTAGAGGGAACGAGCTCGGCGATGAAAAAGTTGCGTGATCAAGTACGTCGTGTCGCGCCAACCGATGTGTCTGTGTTAATCGCCGGCGAGAGCGGTACCGGTAAAGAGCTAGTGGCACAAGCGATTCATCATGCATCCACTCGTGCGAAAGCGCCGTTTGAGTCGGTGAAATGCTCGGCGTTAGCCGATGAGTCGATGCAGCATTCGTTGCTGGGCGATGAAAAGATGCCAGGGAAAATCCGCCAGTGTCATAAAAGCACCTTGTTTTTTGATGAAATTGGCGACTTACCTCTGCACTTACAAGGGCACTTACTGCATTTGCTGCAAGAAGGCACCTTGGATATCACCCATGACCAATATAATCGTGATCTCGATGTGCGCGTGATTGCCTCCACCCATATGGATTTAGAAAAGCGTGTCGCCGAAGGATTATTTCGCGAAGACTTGTATTATCGATTGAATGTGCTGCGTATTAATATGCCAGCGCTTAAAGATCGCCAGTCCGATGTACCTGAGTTAGCAGAGTATTTTTTGCTTAAGTTTGCACGTCAATATAATACGCAAGCGCGAACCTTTTCTGATGAAGCCAAGCGCGTACTGAGCAGTTATTCGTGGCCGGGCAATGTGCGCGAGCTTATCAACCAGGTGAAGCGCGCGGTATTGCTGGCCGATCATCTGGTGATTGATGCTGAGCACTTAGATCTTCCTCGTCAGGGTGATTATAAACAAAGCTTACGTAAAATCCGTGAAGAGTCGGAACGCGATGCGTTAATTGCCGTGCTAGAGGAAAATAAGGGACAAGTATCGGCCGCGGCTAAAGAGCTCGGTGTTTCACGTGCGACCATGTATCGGCTTTTAAATAAACACAATTTGATCCCCGCGCCACGCACGTTTCGTCAATAAACCTTTTGACGCATTCGTATGAAGGTTGATGTACTCAGCCTTGTTTTGAGTGGGGAGCTGGGATCGGAAACAAATAGTCATACAGCCAGTTATAAACAAACGCGTAAATCAGATAAAAAATGACGAGCCCAATATCCATGCGCAAAGCTTGCCAAAAGCTCATCGACAGCCACCACATGATAAAGGGGATAGTGGCGACCAGAAGCCCAGCCTCAAAAAGCACAGCATGCAACAGACGTAAGGGGAGGGTTTTGATCACCGAGCCCCGCCGCGCTAACATCGCTTTATCAAAGCCAATGTTGTAGACATAATTCCAGAAGGTGGCGAGAACTGAAAAAATCGCCCCATCACGCCAAGGTGACCGATCCCAGCCCCAAGGATCCAATTGAGCCCCAAGACCACCAAGATCAAGCCCGTTAGTTCAAAACCGATAGCATGGCGCCATCTATCTGCCTGTGTTCTCATCAAGTTGCCGCGTTAGGTTGGATAATACGGCCAGATTACATGGAATGGACGGCAACCCCAAGGGGTTGCCGTGTTGCGATCTAAGGGCAGGGGTTAGGGTAGCGGTTAGCGATCTCATCAATACCGGCAAGCACATTATCACTCAGTGTCAGATCCAAGCTGTCGAGATTGCTCTCTAGCTGTTTGAGTGTGGTGGCGCCAATAATGTTAGAGGCGACAAAGGGACGCGTATTCACAAACGCCAGCGCCATTTGCGCCGGATCAAGACCATGACGCTGAGCCAGATCGACGTATTCTTGTGTGGCCTTTTGCCCTGATTCAGTAAAATAACGGGCGAAGCGTTGATGCAGTGTACAGCGTGCGCCTTTTGGACGTGCACCTTGCAAATATTTACCGCTCAGTGCGCCAAAGGCAAGCGGTGAGTAAGCCAATAACTCCACCCCTTCTTGGTGGCTGATCTCAGAGAGCCCCACCTCAAACGTCCGGTTAAGCAGGTTATACGGATTCTGAATAGAGACAATACGTGTGAGGCTGTGCTTCTCTGCCAGATGCAAATAGCGCATCACGCCCCAAGGGGTTTCATTAGAAACGCCGATATAACGGATTTTTCCCGCTTGTACTAGCTCGTTCAGTGCATCCAAGGTATCCAAAATCGTCACCCCAGAATGCTCGTCTTGATAAGGATAATTGAGCTTACCAAAACAGTTATTATGCCGTTGCGGCCAATGGACTTGATACAAATCGATATAGTCGGTTTTCAGTCGCGTCAGACTATCTTCAACGGCTTGATGCACATGACGTCGGTTGAGCGACATGTTGTCACGGATGTAAGGAACATTGCGCGGGCCAGCCACTTTAGTGGCGAGGATCACACGATCGCGCTTTCCCGACTTTTCCAGCCAGTTACCGATATATTGCTCGGTTAAACCTTGTGTCGGTTGGCTTGGGGGGACGGGGTACATCTCTGCGGTGTCGATAAAATTAACACCGCGCTCAAAAGCAAGATCGAGCTGAGCATGCGCGTCGGCTTCACTATTTTGCTCACCAAATGTCATTGTGCCAAGACACACTTTACTCACGTCTAGCGAGGAATGGGGCAAACGGTGGTATTGCATCCTGTCTCCTTGTCTGCAATCGACCTATGGCAGTCCATAGTAGAGAATTTTGCCTTTAATCGAAAGCGGTTTAACCGCACCGCTCGGCTTGACAGGTGTGCAAACTTTAACCATTACTTGTATGGGTGACGCCATGAATTGCCGGGCGATGGGGTGTATTGGGTCAGGTAGCAACAGGCGCCAAAGAAAGCGACAAGAGGAAAGTCAAATGAACTATGCACAACTCAAGGCGTGGATGCGCGCGGATCCCCAGTCATGTCCGCAATGCTACATCATGGCTCATGCGGGAGGCGCCAAGTATTCGGTAGAAGTCGAAATCAAGAAGCAGCTCGAGCCTTTACGTTCCGATCAAACCGGCGAGGTGATGCAGTTTGATCATGTGGGACAAGTGGGGGATAAGCTCAAGGCGCTTGGCATTGAACAGGGCGTGTTACGCTTAATGGATCCCTATGATGAGTTCGCGACCGTTGGGGAGCCTGGGTGTCGCGAAGACATGCCGATTCGATTTTAAGGCGCTATTATTGTGGATCGAGGAAGTAACGGCTCAGGATCTGGTGGGTAAATTGTGTCCGTAAATAAAACCCACGTGGTAGCGTTCGAATTGGCTCGCCATGAGGCCCAAAGGCGTCGGTGAGTACGCTGCCATTAGCAGCCTTGGGCCGCAATTGTAAGTATTGGCCTTGACGTGCCGTGATTTCTGTCACGCGTCCCAATGCCACCCAATCCATTAATTCTTCCCAGTCGGCGCGTAAGCATGCGTCTTCTTCTGAGCTAGGAGACCACAGCAGGGGGGTTCCTATCCGTCGCTTCGCCACGGGAATATCACGCTCGCCTTCCACTGGGACCCATAACACGCGTGATAGTTTTTGTCTTACATGGCTGGTTTCCCAACGTACCCCCGCAATCCCAGTGAGCGGCGCGACACAGACAAAGGTTGTTTCTAGAGGCTTACCGTTTTGGTTGACGGGAATGGTTTTTAGCTCAATCCCCAAATGTGCGAAGTCTTGTTCAGGCTTACTCCCCGCATTGGCACCTAAACAGGTCTCGAGTAACATACCGATCCAGCCTTTTTCCCGAGAGAGTGTTTCCGGACAGCTTATCCCTAGTGACTGGCTCACTTCACCCAGCGTCAGACCTGCAAGCTCTAGTGCTCGGTCCATCAGTATCTGTTCAGACTCAGGAGGATGTATCACAGTGGCTCGATCCTGTTTATGGGCATAACGGTCGTGCATTATCGAGAACTGTCATCGGTGCTGCAAGTGGATCCTTGGAGAGAAAATGTCATGACTGTCCTTTAGTTATCCACATGGGCATCATTTTATGCGCGTAAAATGAGGCACATGATCATATATACAGTAATAAAAATCAGAGAAAAATGGATAAAAGAGCTGATCTGTCGTTTTTTTGAGCTATCGATGTGGATAATTCACTAACTGGTGGATCTTTGAGCGATCTGTGCGTATTTAATGATCGTCGGATCTTGTTAAGGATCCTATCTTAACGAATTACTTTTAAGTTTATGAATTTAAGGTCTTATTTTATTTGTATGACAATATTTCCTTCCGTTAGATGATCGATGCCTGATGCTTTAATGCACTTTTTCTAGGCTTCTTCACAAATCTATCCACAGAAAGCGTGAATAAATGTGCGCAAACTCTCATTGCTATGTTTATAACTTCCTGTTAGAGAGTGAGTTATCCTCAGATGACGACGAGAGCGCAAAAAAGAAGGTCAATCCACAATGTTTGTTTACCCTCAGCCGCTTTTTGTGAAAAAATCAGGTTCAGTAGAGATTTATCATTGAGGTTGTCCAGTGATTGATGGCGATGGCTATCGTCCAATGTGGGGATAGTAATTTGTAACGGCCACGGTCAAGTACTCTGGGCTCGTCGATATGGTCAGCATTCATGGCAGTTTCCACAAGGTGGTATTGATGAAGGAGAAAGTCCTGAGCAAGCCATGTATCGTGAATTGTATGAAGAAGTTGGACTGACCAAAAAAGATGTGCGCATCTTGGGGACTAGTCGACATTGGTTACGTTATAAATTACCGAAACGCTTGGTGCGGTGGGATTCTAAACCCGTATGTATTGGGCAAAAGCAAAAATGGTTTTTGCTTAAGCTTGAGTGTGATGAGTCACACGTGAACGTTTTGCGTGGCGGGACACCGGAATTTGATGGCTGGCGTTGGGTCAGTTATTGGTATCCTGTGCGTCAAGTCGTGGCATTTAAGCGTGAAGTCTATCGGCGTGCAATGAAAGAGTTTGCGCCGCTTGCGATGCCTTTTAAAGAACGCAAACCTCGACGTAAAAATAAGCGAGGGTAAAGGAGAAACTCGGTGCTCACGCAGTTAAGGAATATTGTGCAAAGCGTTGCAGTGTCAGCCGATCTCGATCAGGCGCTGCATACGTTGGTGCAACAAACCTGCTTGGCAATGCGTACCGAGTGCTGCTCTGTCTATCTCGCCAACCTTGAGCAACAAAGCTTTGATTTGATGGCAACGCAGGGGCTCGATCCGTCGGCGCAAGTGTCGATGTCGTTTGGTGACGGGTTAGTTGGCGTGGTTGGTCAACGAGCTGAGCCTTTAAACCTCGCTTATGCACGACGACATCCTGCGTTTAAACCTTTTCCAGCGACAGGAGAAGATGCGTTTCAATCTTTTTTGGGTACGCCCATTATTTATCGCAAAAAGGTGCTGGGCGTATTAGTCGTTCAGCAACACCAACCGCGTCAATTTGATCAAAGTGAAGAGTCGTTTCTTGTCACCTTAGCCGCGCAGTTGGCGGTGGTATTTGCCCATGCGGATGCGCAAGGGGGGTGGCAAGGTACCCGATCGCCTATTTTACTTGAAGGGATGCCGGCGTCACCGGGGATCGGTATTGCTCAAGCTTGGTGCGACGAGTCGCAACCAAGGTTAGAAGACGTTGCTCCGGCAAGCAGTCTCGATGTGTCGCGAGAGCTCGACCGCTTAGACGCCGCGATTGATGAGGCCAGTACCGAGTTCCGGCGTTTGCGTAAGCGCTTTGATAAGGAGCTACAAAAAGACGCATTAGCGATTTTTGATCTGTTTGTACATCTGCTCAATGATCCCATGTTGCGAGAAGACATAACGGTCAGGATCCAGCAAGGCGATGAAGCGACGTGGGCCGTGCGACAAACTGTGGAGGCCTTTTCCGCACGCTTTTCCCTGATGGACGATCCTTATCTCAAAGCGCGCGCAGACGATGTAAAAGAACTGGGTCAGCGATTACTCTATTTTTTGATGGCCCCGGCAGGCAGTGCGCCAGCGATTTCATCACCGGTTGTGTTACTGGCTCACGAGCTGACAGCCGGTATGCTGGCTTCGATTCCTCGTACCTTACTGGCAGGCGTTGTCGCCGAACAGGGAGCGGCTAATTCTCATGCTGCCATTCTCGCGCGGGCATTGGGGATCCCTGCGATCATGGGGGTCAGCTTTTCTCCCTCACGCTTGCACCACAAAACCGTTATCCTCGATGGACACAAAGGGATATTAATGATCGAGCCTGCCGAGGCCTTGATCAACGAATACCAGCAATTGGTTCAAGAAGAAGCCAGCTTACAATCGACCTTTGAGACAGCACTGGCCAGCCCGGGACAAACCCAAGACGGCACCCGGGTTGAGGTCCATTTAAATGCCGGTCTTAGTGCCGATAGTCAAATTGCGATTAATCAAGGGGTGGATGGGGTAGGACTTTTTCGCACTGAAGTCCCTTTTTTAATGTTACGCCGGTTCCCCTCTGAAGACGAACAAGTGAAACAGTATCGCGCCATTCTTGCCAGTTACCCTGATAAGCCTGTGGTGATGCGTACGTTGGATATCGGTGGGGATAAGCCGCTTCCTTACCTAAGTGTGGAAGAAGATAATCCTTTTCTGGGGTGGCGCGGTATTCGCTTCAGCTTAGATCATCCGGATATCTTTTTGATCCAAGTCCGTGCGATGTTACGCGCGAGCATAGGTTTACATAACCTTAAGTTACTACTGCCAATGATCTCTGGCCGCAATGAGTTATTGGAAGCGAAAACCTTGGTCAGCCGCGCGTATCAAGAGGTCAGCCAAGAGGCTGAGAGCACGGGTGAGAGCGTTAATATCCCTATGCTCGGGATCATGGTCGAAGTCCCCTCTATTTTGTATCAGTTGGATAATATCGCGCGTGATATCGATTTTTTATCGGTAGGGACCAATGACTTGACCCAATATTTACTCGCCGTTGATCGCAATAATGCGCGGGTCGCGGATATTTTTGATGCCCTGCATCCTTCAGTACTCCATGCCTTATCATCCATTGCAACCATGGGTGCGCGCCATCAATTACCGGTAAGTGTCTGCGGTGAGTTGGCCGGCGATCCTGTGGGTGCAGCATTATTGGTGGGATTGGGTTACCAGCAACTGAGTATGAACACTCGGAATGTCGCCAAAATCAAATATCTGTTAAGTCGATTACCGCATGAGGCGCTAGTGGTGCAGGCGAATACTATGCTGACATTAGACGACCCTGATGCGATTCGGGCATCGACCGAAGCCTTTCTGGCTGAACATGGGCTTGATGCGCTAGTCAAAATCGGACAAATGCGATGATCACTGGCCTAACACTGTTGTTGTTTGTGGTCTGCATGCTAGTCGGTGCGTGTGTAGGTACCTTATCAGGGCTGCTTGGCATTGGCGGTGGACTGGTGGTGGTACCCGCTTTAACGTTTCTATTGCCGGTTTTTGGCATTTCACCGACGGTGGTGATGCCCATTGCTCTGGCGACGTCGTTAGCGACGATCGTTTTGACCTCAAGTGCGTCGGCATGGCGGCATTTTCGCTTAGGTAATGTGCATGTCGAGGCGGTCAAAGCTCTTGTTCCTGGCATGCTGTTAGGCGGTAGTCTTGGGGCCGGATTTGCTGACTTGCTGCCTCCTGATTGGCTACCCCGTTTATTTGGTGTGATTGTGCTTGCGATGGCACTGCAAATGTTACTTAATCGCCGCGTCTATCAAGCGCGCCCATTGCCGCATTGGTGGCGGCTTTCTGCGGCTGGAACCTTGATTGGGACGCTTTCTAGCTTGGCAGGCATTGGTGGCGGATCCTTTACTGTTCCATATTTACACTGGCGTGGGGTCAGCATGCATCAAGCGATCGGTAGTGCCTCAGCGGGGGGAGCGGTATTAGCGTTCGGTGGCATGATTAGCTTTGTGTGGTTGGGCTGGCGACAAACGGAACCCTTACCGCCACTCAGTCTCGGATACTTGTATTTACCCGCGTTGCTCGGGGTGGTTTCCACGTCTGTGTGGATGACACGGGTAGGCGCGCAGCTTGCGGTGAAGTTACCTACTGAGCAAATAAAACGTATTTTTGCCGTCTTTCTTGTTATTGTCGGCGCTAGCATGTTATTGAAATAAAGGATCAAATTCATGGCTGAAGGTTATTTCACCTTTCCGTCAATCGACCCGGTATTAATCGAGTTAGGCCCCATAGCGGTACGCTGGTACGGGTTGATGTATTTGTTAGGGTTTGTGTTTGCTCTTTGGCTGGCAAACCATCGTGCGACAAAACCCAACAGTGGTTGGAACAAAGAAGAAGTCAGCGATCTGCTGTTTGCCGGCTTTCTTGGCGTGGTATTGGGTGGACGCATTGGCTATGTGCTTTTTTACCAATTGGATGCTTTTATCGCCGACCCCTTGTTTTTGTTCAAAGTATGGACAGGAGGCATGTCCTTCCATGGTGGTCTGTTGGGTGTGATCACCGCCATGGCATGGTATGCACGTAAAACGCAGCGCCACTTTTTTACCGTGGCTGACTTTATTGCGCCGTTAGTACCATTCGGCCTTGGCGCTGGCCGGTTGGGCAACTTTATGAACGGTGAGCTATGGGGGCGCGTCACGGATGTGCCTTGGGCAATGGTCTTTCCAACCGGGGGCCCGTGGCCACGCCATCCCTCGCAGCTTTATGAGTTTGCATTAGAAGGCGTCGCGTTATTTGTGATCCTCAATATGTACATTAAAAAGCCACGCCCAATGGGGGCGGTCTCGGGGCTTTTCTTGGCCGGTTACGGCACATTCCGCTTTACCCGTGGAATATTTCCGCGAGCCAGATGCACATCTTGGACTGTTTGGTGATCTGTTAAGCATGGGGCAGCTACTCTCGTTGCCAATGATTGTGGCAGGCGCATTGATGATTCTATGGGCTTACAAGCGCAGGCCTGCACCATGATTAATGTCGCGTAATCAGATATACTGTTTATCACACCAAGGCACCCTATGCGGTGCCTTTTGTTTGTTCGGTCAATGATAGGAAACACTATGAAGCAGTATCAGGCGTTGATGCAGGATATTCTCGATAATGGGACAGATAGGGGAGATCGCACTGGTGTCGGAACGCGATCGATATTTGGACGCCAACTACGGTTCGACCTTGCTGAAGGCTTTCCACTGTTAACGACCAAAAAACTCTATACCCGAGCGATTATCCACGAGCTTTTGTGGTTTCTTAACGGCGAGACTAACATCCAGTACTTACAAGACAACAAGGTACGTATTTGGGATGAATGGGCCACCGAGCAAGGTGATCTCGGTCCCGTCTATGGCGCTCAGTGGCGCTCTTGGGCGTGTCCAGATGGCTCAACCGTGGATCAGATTGCGCAATTGATCGAGCAAATTAAAACCAAACCCAATTCGCGTCGCCATATTATCACTGCGTGGAATCCTGCCGATTTGCCTGATGAGTCCATCAGCCCATCAGAGAACGCGGAGCAAGGCAAAATGGCCTTGGCCCCTTGCCATTGTTTGTTTCAGTTCTACGTGGCGGATGGCAAGCTCTCATGCCAGCTTTATCAGCGTAGTGCAGACTACTTCTTGGGTGTGCCGTTTAATATTGCCAGCTATGCGCTGTTCACCCATATGGTGGCGCAACAGTGCGACCTAGCGGTCGGTGATTTTGTCCATACTTTCGGTGATGTTCACCTTTATCATAACCATCTGACCGATGATATTGTCCATGAACAGCTAAAGCGTGAACCGCGTGCGTTGCCGACATTGACTATTAAACGCAAGCCTGCCTCTATCTTTGAATATAAAATCGATGACTTTGAGATTGCAGGCTACGATCCGCATCCGACCATTAAAGCGCCGATTGCGGTTTAACACATAGCTGTTTAACGCATTGCTGTTTGATAGGCAGTAACGTTAACGAGACGATACGACTTGGTGTCATCTTGAGCCAATTTTCAATAAAAAAACGCAGCCAGCTGGCTGCGTTTTTTTTGTGCGACCTAAATCTCAGGCTTATTGGGATAAGAAGACGATGCTGCCTGGGATCACAACAAAGACCATGCTGATATAAACGAGGACGGCCATTTTTGATTTGGCGGCCATTTTGCCCAATAAATCTGCACCTTTGAGCGGTAATTCGCGTAAAAACGGCACCCCAAAGATAAGCGCGGTGGCTAGGATATTAAAGCTAAGGTGTACTAAGGCAATTTGCAGCGCAAAGACGGCGAACTCGCCCGTGACGGCTGTGGCGGCAAGTAACGCGGTAATGCAGGTACCAATGTTTGCGCCCAACGTAAATGGATAAATATCACGCACCTTTAACACGCCTGAGCCAACCAATGGCACCATCAAGCTGGTGGTCGTTGATGAAGATTGCACCAACACAGTGACGATTGAGCCTGAGAAAATACCGTGCAATGGACCGCGACCGATAGCATTTTTAAGCATGTCTTTTGCCCGACCCACCATCAGTTTTTTCATCACGCGACCCATCACGGTGATGGCAATGACAATGGTGGCAATGCCCATAGCAATCATCACGAAGCCACCAATGTTGCCCGGGAAGATGGCATCCAAGGGCGATTGCACGGCATTAACGACGGGTTTGGTCAATGGCTTAATAAAGTTTAACCCCTTGATACTCATATCGTTCGCTTGTGCCAGTGGCGACACCAGCCAGCCAGAAATTTTATTCAGTATTCCAAATGCCATTTCGAGTGGGAGAAAAATAGCTACGGCAAAGAGATTAAAGAAGTCATGAACAGTGGCACAACTAAAGGCACGACTAAACTCTACTTTACAGCGGGCATGGCCTAAACTGACGATAGTATTAGTCACTGAGGTACCCACGTTGGCTCCCATTACCATGGGAATCGCCGCTTCAACCGGCAAGCCACCCGCGACCAGGCCGACGATGATAGACGTCACAGTACTTGAAGACTGAATCAATGCAGTGGCAACAATACCAATCATTAAGCCAGCTACGGGATGAGACGCAAACGCAAAGAGCGTCTTCGCTTCGTCGCCTACGGCCCATTTGAAACCGCTTCCTACCATGCAACGGCCACGAGCAGGAGGTAAAGCATGACGGCAAGTTTGGTCCAACGGAACCAATTTGAGGAGCTCTGAGTTGCCTCTACTGCTGTAGCATGGGGAGTCATAAGATATCTCCGTGACAGTTCGATGTCAGTTTAGTGTCAAAGCAAAATCTGAGGCGATAGTAAGAAGGGAATATTTCAGAAATATGACATAAATACTGCAGTGAGTTGAAAATACGATCTTGGCACGGATATGCCGCAGTAAAAGCGCTGTTACCCCCCTGATTCCTAGCGTTATTTGTCCCTAAATACACGGCTGGAAAAAACAGAGATAAAAATGTAACAACAAGGTTGAAATCGACACTATGCTAAAGAGAAAGCGTTAAGCTATAAGTCGGTAAACAGTCTATAAAAGCGTTAGACTACGAATAAATCAATGGTAAGTTAGTTTTAACATCGGTTTTCCCGATGTTTACTATCAGAACAAACGATTTTTCTAAAAGTGGTCTGACTGTCTAGACTACTGAAATCCACTTTTATTGTATGGAGTGCTCTAAATGACTGATGTCATTCGTCAGTTTCTGAAAATGGAATCCGCAGGAGGTATTGTGCTGATTGTAGCGGCGGTATTAGCGATGTTCGTAGCGAACTCGGATTTACAGCCTTTATATGACAGCACGCTTCATACCTATGTAGCAGGCTTATCCGTTGGTCATTGGATCAACGATGGCCTGATGGTGATTTTTTTCCTGCTGATTGGTTTGGAAGTTAAACGTGAGTTGGTTCAAGGTGCCCTAAACTCAAAAGACAAAGCCACATTCCCTGCGGTTGCAGCGATCGGAGGTATGCTTGCTCCCGCACTGGTTTACTTGGCGTTCAACTGGGGCGACCCACTGGCCGTGTCTGGTTGGGCTATCCCAGCTGCTACGGATATCGCGTTTGCGCTCGGTGTGTTGGCGTTGTTGGGTAATCGTGTCCCGCTTGCGTTAAAAGTATTCTTACTGGCATTGGCGATCATTGATGATCTCGGGGTGATTGTGATCATTGCCCTGTTTTACAGTAGCGACTTATCGCTGGTAGCCCTAGCGTCAGCCTTTATAGCCACTGTGGTACTGGTGGCGATGAATATGCGCAAAGTGACCAGTATTCCTGCGTACATCGTGGTTGGACTGATTTTATGGTTCAGCGTGTTGCAATCGGGCGTTCATGCGACGCTTGCCGGTGTGGTGCTTGGTTTTGCCATCCCGCTTAAAGGTAAAACGGATGATGCCCCCTCGCCATTGAAAAAAATGGAACATGCGCTGCATCCATACGTGTCGTATCTGATTCTGCCGATTTTTGCGTTCGCGAATGCTGGGGTATCGCTTGACGGTGTATCACTGGCTAACTTGACGGAAATGTTGCCGCTAGGTATTGCCTTAGGCTTGCTTCTGGGTAAACCACTTGGGATCTTTACCTTTAGTTGGGCCGCAGTGAAATTAGGTATTGCCAAACTGCCAGCACGCGTGAAGTTCACCCATATCTTTGCCGTGTCAGTGCTCTGTGGTATTGGTTTCACCATGTCTATCTTTATCTCATCACTGGCCTTTGTTGGTGTGAATGGCGAGTTCGTCACACTCTCTCGTCTTGGTATCTTGATAGGATCGACCTTGGCGGCCGTGATTGGCTACGTAGTGTTGCACTTTGCACTGCCACCAGCCAGCGCGCTTGCAGATGAACAAGGAGACGAGTATGAAGAAGGTAATACTGGCGTTGATTACTAGCCTGGTTACCGTCTCTGGCTCTGCCATGGCGGTAAACCAAGATATGTATTGCAACGGAAAGCAAGACCAAAGCGATGTTTGCCAAGCCTATCGCGCAGGTGTCGCGGCCGGAAAGGCGATGGTGACATCGAACGTTGATAAGGTTGACAGAGAAGAACAAGATAAATCCTCAAGCTTCTCAGAGCGTGCTTTAGAGCATCGAGCGGGTGAGCGGGTAAGAAAGCCGCTTGATAAAGACGATGTGAAAAACTAAAACGCGTATGCCACTTGAAGGCGCCAGAGAGGCAGCGTAAGCTGCTTCGTCTGGCGTTTTTTTATCTATCAGCATGGCTCACCTAAATTATAACCACCTTTACTACTTCTGGATGGTCTGCAAGCAAGGCTCAATCACCCAAGGGGCGGATAAGCTTTGTTTAACGCCACAAACCGTTACTGGGCAAATTCGGGCTCTGGAACAGCGCTTAAATGGTAAGCTCACTAAACGCAATGGGCGCTACGTGGAGCCCACTGAGCTCGGCCAGCTGGTTTTTAAATATGCTGATCGTATGTTTGGTCTGAGCTACGAAATGCTAGATATTGTCAATTACAGCCAGCAAGAGAATATCTTATTCGATGTTGGGGTTGCTGATGCATTATCGAAGCGGCTGATTAGCCAAATTCTCTTGCATGCGATACCTCACGATAACGCCATCCACCTGCGCTGTTTTGAATCCACGCATGAAATGCTGCTTGAGCAACTCGCAGAGCATAAATTAGATATGATCCTTTCAGACTGCCCGATAGATTCGACCCAACAGGCCGGCTTATTTAGCGTCAAGTTAGGTGAAAGTAGCATGAGCTTATATTCCTCAAACCCTGCAGAAGACCTCGATGTGCCGTTACCTATACGTTTAGCGACACAGAAAGTCTTAATTCCTAGCAAATCGACCGCAATGGGACGTAAGTTAACGCAGTGGTTTGATCAACAAGGCATCGTACCTAATATTCTGGGAGAATTTGACGATTCCGCCTTAATGAAAGCGTTTGGGATTAGTCATCAAGCGTTATTTATTGCACCTACGACCTATGCTGAGGAAGTCACCCGTTTGGGTCAAGCGATACAAATTGCTGAGCTGAGTGTGGTAAAAGAGGAATATTTCGTTATCTTTGCGGAACGTATGATTCAGCACCCAGCGGTCAAAAGGATTTGTGAGGCAGATTACAGTCACTTGTTTGTTTAGTTACAAGCTAGCATAAAGATCGTGCTAGACTCGTGCCATTGAGTATTAACTGATGATGGAAGTTGAATGGATTTAGCCCGCATGCAGCAGAATGGGCCTAAGGCAGTCAGCCTGCTAAAAGCCATGGCCAATGAAAAACGCCTTTTTATTCTGTGTTATTTACTACAAGGTGAATTGTCGGTGGGGCAGTTAGTGGAGCGGGTTCCTCTGAGCCAGTCAGCCTTATCGCAGCATCTCGCTTGGTTACGAAAAGATGGTCTGGTGACAACGCGCAAAGAGGCGCAGACGGTATATTATTCGCTAAAAAGTGATGAAGTCGTCGCTGTCATTCAGCTTTTACATGATCTCTACTGCAGCGAAACCGTGAGTTAGCACCTGGGTAAGCAACAAGTGATAAGTAAAAAAAAACCGGCCAAGGCCGGTTTTTTTTATCTCTATGCAAAGAGCAATCTTACAGCGCTTTAATTTGTGCTGAGAATGCTGCTTTGTAACGAGCTGCTTTATTCTTGTGAATCATGCCTTTAGTGGCTGAACGATCAAGAATAGGCTGAACTTGTGCAAAAGCAGCAGTTGCCGCTTCTTTGTCGCCTGCAGCAATTGCTGAAGCAGTTTTCTTCATATAGGTGCGCATCATAGAGCGACGGCTTGCGTTGTGCTGGCGACGCTTTTCAGACTGGATCGCACGCTTCTTAGCAGATTTGATATTCGCCAAGGGTCTAACTCCCAAATCTTTTTGTTCGGTGACATTTCAAGGCGGAGGACTATGCCTCTTTTTGCCTCTATTGTCAATTCATTTGTGCAAAGATCCGCCGCTCCAAGGTAGTATTGGCGCTGCGGGGTTATCACAGTTAATATGGCGGCTGATTCTATCAGCATTTCAGCCCCGACGTCACCTATATTTCGATTTGTTCTCCCTTTCGGCGTATCGCCAGGGGCGAAAAAGTAGAAGCAACGCGGCGCATTCGGGCACGTGTTTTCAAGAGGTTACCGTGAGTAAGCGACTTTTACGCTCTGGGCTCATCGTGAGCACCATGACATTAGCGTCCCGTGTTTTAGGATTGGTGCGCGATGTTGTCATTGCCAACTTAATGGGCGCGGGTGCGGCCGCCGATGTCTTTTTCTTTGCCAATAAAATCCCTAATTTTTTGCGTCGTCTATTTGCCGAAGGGGCATTTTCACAAGCGTTTGTGCCGGTATTAACCGAATACCAGGCGATTGATAAAGATGATACCACCCGAGCCCACTCACGTGAGTTGGTGGCCAATGTGGTCGGCACGCTTGGTGGGCTGGTCACTGTTGTGACATTGCTCGGTGTGGTCGGTTCGCCCGTTTTAGCCGCGTTGTTTGGTACCGGTTGGTTTGTCGATTGGCTAGATGGCGGGCCTGATGGTGCAAAATTTGAGTTGGCCAGCTTGATGTTGAAAATCACTTTCCCCTATTTGTGGTTTATTACCTTTGTTGCGCTATCGGGGGCTATCCTTAACACGCTGAATAAATTTGCAGTTTCCAGCTTTACGCCGGTGTTTTTAAACGTTGCGATTATTGCTGCGGCGATCGGTCTATCCCCGCATTTGGCACAACCTGAAATAGGCCTTGCGATCGGTGTGTTTGCAGGCGGTGTGATCCAACTTTTGTTCCAACTGCCTTTTTTAGCGCAAGAGGGGATGCTCGTGCGGCCTAAATGGGGATGGCATCATCCCGGCGTTGCCAAAATTCGACAGTTAATGATCCCAGCATTGTTTGGGGTATCCGTCAGTCAGATTAATCTGTTATTCGATACCTTTATTGCTAGCTTCTTAATGACGGGTTCTATCAGTTGGCTGTATTACTCCGATCGTTTATTAGAGTTCCCACTGGGGTTATTTGGCATTGCGATTGCGACGGTGATCTTGCCCGCGTTATCCAAAAAACATGTCGATAAATCGGCGGATCAGTTTGCTGCGACCATGGACTGGGGCGTACGTATGGTTCTGCTACTCGGGATCCCCGCCATGGCTGGATTAATTGTGCTCGCCAAGCCCATGTTGATGGTGCTGTTTATGCGGGGTGAATTTGGTGTACCTGACGTGGAGGCGGCCAGTCTTTCTCTGGTGGCTTATGCTTGTGGTTTGGTCAATTTTATGGTGATCAAAGTCCTGGCGCCTGGTTATTATGCGCGCCAAGATACTAAAACACCGGTCAAATACGGTGTCATCGCAATGGTCAGCAATATGGTCTTTAACGCGATTTTTGCCTATTTCTTCAGCTACGTGGGGCTAGCAATGGCCACGGCCTTATCGGCGCTGATTAATGCAGGCCTGTTGTATCAAGGGCTACACCGTCGTCATATTTATCGCCTTTCTCGAGAAACAGTGATGTTTATTGTTAAGTTACTGGTGGCTGTTTGTGCCATGGTTATTGGGCTTTATGTTTTAATGCCAAGTTTGTCACAATGGGTGGCTATGCCATTATTCTCTCGCAGCATTAGCTTGGCTGGCTGTATTCTTGGCGGGGGGAGCCTCTATCTGATCACGGCAGTGATGTTTGGTGTGAGATTAGGCGATATCCGCCACCGAGGATGATGGTAAGCGCGGAATATCAATCCAGGCTGATTGCCAGCGCTGACTAGTATATAATCCGCCAGTTTTTATAGTTCAAATAGTCAGCAGGCGATGGAATTAATTCGAGGCATTCACAATATCCGGGCCAAACACCGAGGCTGTGTACTCACCATCGGTAACTTTGATGGTGTCCACCTTGGGCACCAAGCGGTCTTGCGCCAAGTGGTCGAGAAGGCCAGGGCCCTCGATTTGCCTGCGACTGTCATGCTGTTTGAGCCTCAACCGCTCGAATTGTTTCAAGGCGATCAGGCCCCTGCACGTTTATCCCGGCTGCGCGACAAATATACTCAACTGGCTAAGTTAGGCGTGGATAGGCTGTTGTGTGTCAGCTTTACACCAGCATTTGCCGCCATGAGCGATGGCCTTGTCGTTGATCGCTGTTGGTCATTGTCAGTTGGTAGTTCAATTTGGTGGTAAGTTCGGTTGGACTGGACGTTCGCTTCGTTCCGTCTTGAGCCTCGAAGCCGGAGTCCGAACTCACCCGATGCCCTTAGGACCCGAGTGAGAAGAGGCTGACGAAAGGCCATCGCCCAA
>AQOF01000019.1 GCA_000565345.1 Salinivibrio costicola subsp. costicola ATCC 33508 = LMG 11651
CCAGAGCCAGAGCCAGAGCCAGAGCCAGAGCCAGAGCCAGAGCCAGAGCCAGAGCCCACCTCAAAAGAGGAACGTGATTACACGTTTGATTCTCTGTCGTTAGACGATTTGGGTGAGTTTGATGAAAACGATGCGCTAGGGGCGGCACTCGATGAACAACGAGAGCTCGAGTCTTATCTCAATGAGCAGCAAGACAACGCGCCAACCTCTGAGGCGCCCGAGCGCGATACACGCAATATCAGTGATCTGGATGACGATGATCACCAGGTAGGTGGTCTGAATATGGAGGCCTTGCTATCGGAATCCGATGACGATGAGCCTCTCG
Organism: Salinivibrio costicola subsp. costicola ATCC 33508 = LMG 11651; assembly: GCA_000565345.1. GTDB lineage: Bacteria > Pseudomonadota > Gammaproteobacteria > Enterobacterales > Vibrionaceae > Salinivibrio > Salinivibrio costicola. Next base: position 326 of record AQOF01000019.1, read on the forward strand.
ATCTTTCCGCTTTATCCGACGAAGAAGCAGCGGTTTGGCAAGCCGATAATGAGCCAGAGCCAGAAGCCGAAAGTGAAGATTGGAGCCAACAACCCGCCATTGATCCGGCCTCGCTTGAAACCTTTGAACTGGAACAGGCCTTGGATGATGATCTGCTCGGTGAGGGTGATGCTGAAAGTGAGCTTATCGGCGAAGAGCAGGAAGATGACGACTACATTAGTATCGAAGAGCTTATGCGCGATGACGGCTCGACGCCAGATATTGATCCCGATAAGGCAGAGATGAACCTTGACGTAGGGTTGGATGAATTCCCTGATGTGTTAGAAGACATTAGTGCGATTGATGTTGATGCGACACCGCCAGCACAGAGGCATCGACCAATCTCGACTTGGCGAAAGCTTACTTGGAAATGAATGATATGGATGGCGCGATTTCCTTATTAGAAAAAGTGATTCAGTCAGGCAATAAGGCCTTGCAGCAAGAGGCTCGGCAACTGCTTGAACAACTTAGGTGACACCACAATCAGGTAGCACAGGCTACCTGATTGCTTATTAGGCCTCAGAATAGACAGTCGATGTTAAGACCTGCAACAGGCCGGCTTTATGGGTATAATGCTGCGCCTTGTTGAGCAGTAACTAAAAAGGCACAGGCATGAGATTCGCGTTAGGCATTGAATATGACGGCGCCCAGTTTTACGGTTGGCAAAGGCAACGAGAAGTCACCAGTGTCCAAGAACATTTGGAAAAGGCCTTGTCGACCGTCGCTAATCACCCTGTGGCAGTACAATGTGCGGGGCGTACCGATTCGGGAGTCCACGGCACCGGACAGGTGGTGCATTTTGATAGCGATAGCCAACGGCCATTGAAAGCCTGGACGATGGGAGTGAATGCAAACTTGCCTGATGCGATTGCCGTACGTTGGGCCACGCCTGTTCCAGACGATTTTCATGCGCGATTCAGTGCGACAGCACGCCGCTATCGCTATGTGATATACAACCACTCTTTGCGCCCAGCGATACTGGGTAAAGGTATTAGTCACTATCATAGCGAGTTGGATGAAACCTTAATGGCGCGAGCGGGTCAGTACTTACTAGGTGAGAATGATTTCTCGTCATTTCGTGCGGCACAATGTCAATCTCACTCGCCATGGCGGAATGTGATGCATTTATCTGTCACGCGTCAGGGGCGGTTTATCGTGATCGATATAAAAGCGAATGCCTTTGTGCATCACATGGTGCGCAATATCGCGGGCAGCCTCATGGCTGTCGGTCGTAAAGAACAGCCGCCAGAGTGGATCGCATGGCTACTGGCACAAAAAGATCGCACCTTGGCGGCCGCGACGGCCAAAGCGGAAGGTTTGTATTTGGTCGAGGTGGATTATCCGGATCAATATGGCTTACCACGCCCGCCGATAGGGCCTTTGTTTTTGCCCGATCAGGTGATGGAATCCGAGAGCATACTCGGCGCAAAGCGTACGGAGACAGAATAGGTAGTACCAGTTTTTTATCCCAAGTCTGGCAGACTTGTGATTTAATTCGGTCTAATTTGTTACGAATCCAAGATGGTTGTCTAATTGTGATAGCCATGACTAAGTAAAGGTTGTCCATGAGCTGGCTAGAGAAAATATTAACCAAAAGTAATATTGGTTCATCACGCAAGGCGTCGATCCCTGAAGGGGTTTGGACCAAGTGTACGTCGTGTGATCAAGTACTTTATCACGCTGATGTCGAACGTAATTTGGAAGTTTGCCCCAAGTGTGACCACCATATGCGTATGCCAGCACGCCGTCGTCTGGATGTTTTTTTGGATCCTGAAGGACGTGAAGAGATTGCCGGTGAACTGGAGCCTAAAGACGTATTAAAATTTCGTGATTCGAAAAAGTATAAAGATCGCCTGTCAGCCGCGCAAAAGTCCAGTGGGGAAAAAGATGCACTCGTGGTCATGAAAGGCAGTGTGCTAGACGTGCCCGTGATTGCTTGTGCGTTTGAATTTAAGTTCATGGGCGGTTCGATGGGCGCAGTCGTCGGCGCTCGGTTTGTTAAAGCGGTCGAGCACGCGATCGAAAACCATTGTGGCCTGGTGTGTTTTTCGGCCAGTGGTGGGGCGCGCATGCAAGAAGCCTTGATGTCATTGATGCAAATGGCGAAAACCAGTGCGGCACTTGAGCGTTTATCGCGTCACAACTTGCCATTCATCTCGGTACTCACTGATCCAACTTACGGTGGGGTGACCGCGAGCTTTGCTATGCTCGGAGACATTAATGTCGCAGAGCCAAAAGCGATTATCGGTTTTGCTGGCCGTCGTGTCATTGAGCAAACCGTACGCGAGAATCTGCCAGACGATTTCCAAACCAGTGAGTTCTTGCTTGAGCATGGTGCGATCGACATGATTGTTGATCGTCGTGAGATGCGCCAGCGTTTGGCGGCCCTATTGGCGAAGCTGGGTAACATTAAGTCGCCATTAGTCGTCTATGTTGAGCAAGATAAACCTCAACCTCCAGAAGAGCCTGAAGTGGCACCTTCCTCTCAAGAGCAATAATTGACCGTGTTCCATGGCGTTATCCTTGGTATCATTTGCCCATCATCGAGTAACTGACCAAGTCAATGTCTGAACTACAGCATCCAACAGCCACATCCTCAATGGATACGTGGCTGTCTTATCTAGAAAATATCCATACCAGTGCCATCGATCTTGGCCTTGAACGCGTCGCGGCAGTTGCGGAGCACCCCCAATTGACCAAGCCTGCGCCTAAAGTGATTACCGTTGCAGGGACCAATGGCAAGGGGACCACCTGCGCCTTATTAGAGGCAATATTACAGCACGCGGGTTACCGTACGGGGGTTTACAGCTCACCACATCTTATTCATTACAATGAGCGGGTCCGTATCAATGGCGACGTGCTGGCCGATAGTGAGCATACTCAAGCGTTTGAGGTAATTAACCAGGCACGTGGCCAAACCAGTCTGAGCTTTTTTGAATTTGGTACCTTAGCCGCGTTACAGCTATTTAAACAGCATGCGCTTGATGTCGTGATCCTCGAAGTGGGTCTCGGTGGCCGTTTAGATGCCACCAATGTGGTGGATCATGACGTATCAGTGATCACCAGTCTCGCGCTCGATCATTGTGATTGGCTGGGCAATGACATTAATCAGATTGGCTATGAAAAAGCAGGCATATTCCGGAAAGATAAACCGGCGATATGTGGTCAGCCTGCGCCACCTGCGAGTGTTGCCGCGCATGCTGATGCGATTGGCGCGGAATTAAATCAGTTAGGCTATCAGTACCACTATGCCATGACAGGCGATACGTGGCGTTGGGCGTCCGGTGCTTTTGAACTGACAGAGCTACCTATTCCGGCTATTCCGCTACAAAATGCGGCAACGGCTTTAATGGCGCTGGGCGTCGCTGACCTCGACATTGCTGATACACACATTACTGAGGGATTAGCGTCTGTCGCGGTTACCGGTCGGATGCAAGTTATTGCTGACGCCCCTTACACGATTTTTGACGTCGCCCATAATCCGCACGCTGCCGCTTACCTAGCAAAGAAACTCGCTGAGCAAAAAGCGAGATTGACAGGACGCGTGCATGGTGTGGTGGCGATGTTAGCAGACAAAGATATAGAGGGTACCTTAGCCTGTTTTGATGGTATTGTGGATTGCTGGTACCCCGCTTCTTTAGCCGTACCTCGTGGCGCGTCAGCCGATAAATTGCCGGTGGTGGCATCAATGCAATTCAGCTCACCGAGTGACGCCTATCAACATGCGTTGAGTCAGGCTGAACCTGAGCGAGACTGTGTGGTCGTATTTGGGTCGTTCCATACCGTTGGGCAGGTGATGGAAACGCTTAATTAAAACGGAGTCATTGTGGCCAGTAAGTTACAAAAAAGAGTGGTCGGCACCCTAGTGTTAGTCTCTATCGGTGTGATAGTGCTACCTGATGTGCTCGATGGCAAAAAAGAGCATTACCAAGAAAACTATCAAAGCATCCCCCTGCGGGATGACTTTGATGGCACAGTGAGCCAAATGCCGGTTGAAGAACCCGAGGTGATTGAGGTGACAGCGCCCGATACCCAGGTAAACGATACCCGTTCAGCTGACACAAATGCGCAGGCTGAGACGGAAAAAAGTGACCCAACGCCCACGCCATCAAGTACAGCGTCAGTCAACGACGGAGACAGCGCATGGATGATCCGTTTGGGGACCTTCCGTAACCAAGAGAATGCTCGTCGCTTGGTTAAGCAATTACGTGACAAAGGGTATCAAGCACATATCTTACCCAGAGACATTCAACCGGTGACTTAGCAAAAGTGGTCGTCGGGCCACATGTTTCTAAAACCACACTCGAATCGCAACTGACTGATCTGCAATCGCTGACAGGATTGAAAGGACAGTTGCGCAAATTTGACCCACTCACCCAATAAGAAAACGTTTGCGTGAGCATTTTTTCTGTTAGAATGCGCACGTCTCGAGCAAGTGAATACGATGAATTGGATTGATTATCTTATTATTGGCGTCATTGGTTTTTCGGCGTTAGTGAGCGTGATTCGAGGCTTTGTAAAAGAAGCCTTGTCATTAGTGATTTGGTTTGGGGCGTTTTTTATTGCCAGCCAATTCTACACGCAGCTAGCGGTGTATTTGACCAATATCCAAGATGCGGTTATCCGTAATGGTAGTGCTATCGCCTTGTTGTTTATTGCCACCTTATTGGTCGGCGCAGTAGTCAATTATGTGATTGCTCAGTTAGTAGAAAAAACGGGATTGTCTGGCACGGATAGAGTGCTTGGTATGGTGTTTGGCAGTGTGCGCGGCGTGTTAATCATCGCGGCGGTGCTTTTCTTCCTCGATGCCTTTACATCGGTCGCCAACAACCAAGCGTGGGGACAATCGCAACTTATTCCTAACTTTGCGGTAGTGATCGAATGGTTCTTCCACTATCTCGAGAACAGTTCCAGTTTCTTACCTGAGATCGCAGGATCTTAGGCTGATATTCGCGTAACAAGGAATCGCTGACATGTGTGGTATTGTTGGAATCGTTGGTAACACTCCGGTCAATCAGTCCATTTACGATGCACTGACTGTGCTTCAACATCGAGGACAAGATGCAGCCGGCATTGTCACTATCGATGACAATCGTTTCCGGCTTCGAAAAGCCAATGGGTTAGTCCAGGATGTGTTCCAACTGAAGCATATGCAGCGCTTGCAAGGCCAGGTTGGAATAGGGCATGTAAGGTATCCAACAGCGGGCAGCTCTAGTGCATCAGAAGCGCAGCCTTTCTATGTCAACTCGCCGTACGGGATTACTCTCGCCCACAATGGTAACTTGACCAATGCTGAGGCGTTGCGCCAATCTTTATTTGAAAAAGATCGTCGTCACCTTAATACAACCTCTGACTCTGAAATACTCCTCAATGTCCTTGCCCATCAACTGTCGACTGCGACTTCTCATCCTCTTACTGTTGATGATATGTTTACCGCGGTGAAAGCGGTCCATCGACAAGTCTCCGGCGCTTATGCCGTTGTGGCAATGGTGATTGGGCATGGCGTTATCGCTTTTCGTGATCCTAAAGGCATCCGCCCGCTTTGTTTAGGGAAGCGCGATACGCAAACAGGTACCGAGTATATGGTTGCGTCTGAAACCGTTGCATTGGATGCCGTGGGTTTCGATTTCGTGCGTGATGTCTCACCCGGAGAGGCGGTTTATATCACCTTAGAGGGACAACTTCATACCTGTCAGTGTGCGGACTCACCGAGTCTTAACCCTTGCATCTTTGAGTTCGTTTACTTTTCTCGTCCCGACTCATTTATCGATAAAGTGTCTGTTTATGGGGCCCGTATTCGTATGGGTCAAAAGCTTGGCGCTAAAATTCAGCGCGAGTGGGAAGACGTGGATATTGATGTCGTCATTCCTATCCCTGAGACATCTTGTGATATCGCGTTAGAAATTGCGCAAGTGCTAGGTAAAGCCTACCGCCAAGGCTTTGTTAAAAATCGCTATGTAGGTCGTACGTTTATTATGCCGGGGCAGCAGATGCGTCGAAAATCCGTACGTCGTAAACTCAATGCCATCCGTTCAGAGTTTAAAGACAAGCGCGTACTCTTGGTCGATGATTCGATCGTGCGAGGCACAACCTCAGAGCAGATCATCGAGATGGCACGTGAAGCAGGCGCCAAAGAAGTTTATATGGCCTCCGCGGCCCCCGAAGTGCGCTTCCCCAATGTCTATGGCATTGATATGCCGAGCGCCAACGAGTTGATTGCTCATGGTCGCGAAGTGGATGAAATTGGCCAATTAATTGGTGCCGATGGCTTGGTTTATCAAGATCTTCCTGATCTCGTCGCCGCTGTTGGTGAGGCTAACCCAGCGATTGAGCGCTTCGAAACATCGGTGTTTAGTGGCGAATATGTCACCCAAGATGTGGATCAGGCGTACCTCGAGTATTTACAAAGCTTACGTAGTGATGATGCTAAAACTGTACGAGAGCAGCAACAAGAGCTTGCGAACTTAGAGATACATAACGAAGATTAAACAAATACGCCGCGAGATTGTCGCGGCGTATTTGTCTTTTTAGCGAGCGAAGGCCTTAGTGTGTGAAAACAGGCCCCATGCCGACATTCCACAGAATCACGGAGGCGGCAAGGATAGCGACCAACAGGACTAAGCCGCAGGTGACGACGGAGCTTGCATAAATAAAACCGCGCTCTTCAGGGATCTCCATGAGTATCGGCACGCCGGTATACAGCAGATAAACGGAATAAGCGACACCGATCAAGCCGACAATCATGACAAACCATACCACCGGATAGAGCGTTGCAAGCCCGACCATAAAAATCGGCGTCGCCGTGTAAGCGGCCAGCTCAAGGCATTGCGTATAGTTAGGCGCAGAGCCAAATGTTCGACTCATCCACAAGGTTAGGTAGGCAAGGGCAGCAACCCCACCGAGTAACGCTAAATACATAGCACTGACAATAAAAAGCGCGCTTTGTGGCGTCATGAAAATGGGCTCTCCCGCGCCGATTTGCCAGCCGAGATTGACACTCGCGTAGTAGGCACACACAGGTGGGATCAACGCCAACAATAGCGCATGTCCGATGCTACTTGAAACGCCCTCGTGTCGTTCGCCAATTGTTTTCCATTCTTTTTTGGGATGGGTATATAACCCGACTAAGTGACCTAAAATCATAGTAACCCCGCTCGTTATTCCCTAAATATAAACAAAGGTGCAATGGTCGGCGCACGACAGCTGGGTAACGGCTAGCTCGGCTGTGCGAAGACAGATGCCCAAATCTTCTTTCCTTACCTAACGAATAGCTCTTGACATCATAATTGGCAAGTTTTGTGCGCTATAACAACCTTCCTCACGAGGCAAAGGGCGAAGTCGCTTGGAAATAAAGCGAGGAAAATATGCATTATGTGATGATTGTCATGTATTAATTGTTGAACATCTCACTTTTAATACAGAGTGGCGTACCCTGGAGTGTTGCTGATTTTTAAGTGTTTTTTATCGTACTCCTTGTTGTACGTTAAGATGCATGTGAGTTTATATTGATAAAATTGTTATTTTAAACAGCTGTTTATTGTTCGCTATCAAATTAAATATCATAAGCAGGCACGGGGTGTCTGAGTTCAGCTACGATTAGTACAGAGCGATTTAAAACAGCCGCTGCTTTGCAGTCCGGGAGGAGAGCGTCGTGTTGCACAGTAAAGATATTTTAATTGTTGAAGATGATCCCGTCTTTAGTCGAATGATTGCCTCGTTTCTTGAAAGAGAAGGTGCGACGGTCCGTGAAGTAGAAAATGGGCTAGAAGGGCTACAAGCATTGAGGCAATCCATCCCTGATTTACTGATCAGCGATCTTTCCATGCCGGTCATGACGGGGCTTGAGTTCGTTGAGGAAGTCAGCCTCGAATACCCGATGCTGCCCATGATTGTGATTTCAGGTACCGGAGGCATGGCCGACGTTGCCCAGGCGCTTCGCTTTGGAGTAAAGGATTTTTTACTCAAGCCCATTGAAGACATCAAATCGGTTAAAAAAGCCATTGAAGCGGTGATTGATGATGCCAACGATGATGTGCATGCCAGTGATGACTTTAGTCAACAGTGGTTTAAAGTGAGTGAAGATGCGGACAAAGGCGCCTCAGAAAGCGAACTAAAATGGCACCTTGATGCGCTACGTCATAATCCTGGCAGTGCGCGAGAGTTGCTGATGGGGTTGATGCCTGAGCCAGACTCACAACAAGGCGCGTGGCGTTTGTCATATCACTCGCTGCAATCGGCAGACGCCAATCCTATTGTGCTCGATTATGCTTGGCTGCTCGGCGGGAAAATGGCGTTCTATGTGGTTGACTCAGCGTCAGCTGAAGAAGATGGGACGGCAACGACTTTGATGATTCGGGCCTTTTTTAATGATTTTGTCCGCTCAAGTGATGTGAATGAACGCGGATTCCTGACGCTGGTAAAACGGATTGAAGATGCGATTCGTGCATCGGCTTATACATCACCGGTCCGTGCCATGTTTGGTGTCTTAAACATGGTTGATAGCCAACTTGATATTCTGCCAGCAGGTTTAAAAGCCACGATTGATAGTAGCGGAACCACGAAATTAGTTCGTAGTGAGCATTGGCTAGGTCGCGATGCCTTTAGCAGTGAATTCCAAACTGTGGATATGCAATCAGGCGATGCGCGTGTGTCTTTAAACGAAGTCGGCCTGAATAGCTTTAGCGTTGATATTCAAAAGATTGCCTAATATAGGCCATCAATGATTGTGGTGTCCCGTCATCTCCATATCACCAGTTCAAGCGATGCACGTCCCGCTCTGCTTGCTGGTGATGATTTACATCCGTATACTCACGTCGCTCTGGATGGGTTGTTACCTTACCTTCGATAGATATCAGGGACAGATCGGCATGAAACATTGGTATTTACTTTATTGTAAACGCACGGAACAACAACGTGCGGAACAAAACTTGAAGCGGCAAGGCGTGGACTGTTACTACCCGATAGTCACAGTCGAAAAGTTGCGTCGAGGCAAATACCGGCAAGTTGAAGAACCGCTCTTTCCGAATTACATCTTTGCTTGTTTTGATCCTGAATCGGTTCAATACACGTCTGTTCGCTCTACACGTGGCGTTGTTGATTTTGTTCGCCAAGGTGCGAAGCCGATCCACGTCGATATTCAATTAATTCAACACTTGATGATGATGGAAGACAGTGATGAGCAACGAGAATTACTGTATCAAGGCTTCAAGTCTGGTCAAAAAAGTAACCGTTGAGAGTGGCCAATTCGCCGGTACTGAAGCGATTTTTAAAGAAAAAGACGGCGAAAAACGCTGTATCCTTTTAATCAAAATACTCAATCAACAAACCGAGTTACGGATCAATAACTCAGATATAAAAGCGTCATGCTAAGCGACTTACGCGTCGTAGAACGTGCCGATAGGTCGTTGTATCAGGCCAAAAAAGATGGGCGAAATCAATGTGTGAAAGCTAATCAAATTGACTTCGCCACCTTGTGATGCTAGCCAACGTCGTGATACTGCTCGCACGCCATGAGTGTGTTTTCAATCAAGGTGGCGACTGTCATAGGGCCGACCCCGCCAGGTACAGGGGTGATATGACTGGCTCTTTCATACGCGACATCGTACTCAATATCCCCGATTAATTTACCGTCATCCATGCGGTTGATGCCCACATCAATCACTATTGCCCCGGGTTTTATCCAATCGCCAGGGATGAACTTAGGTTTACCGACCGCAACCACGAGCACATCGGCTTGTCGAACATGCGTTTCTAAATCTTGGGTAAATCGATGGCAGGTGGTGGTGGTGCAGCCGGCGAGCAACAGCTCCAACGTCATCGGGCGACCGACAATATTGGATGCTCCCACAACCACAGCATGTTTACCACGTAGCGGTACATTATAACGATCGAGAAGAGTAATAATTCCTTTCGGCGTGCACGAGCGTAGTGTCGGCATACGTTGGCACAAGCGGCCCACATTAAAAGGATGAAAACCATCTACATCTTTATCTGGGCGGATTCGTTCCAATACGGACGTGGCATCAATCCCAGCCGGCAACGGCAGTTGAACGAGAATACCATCAATGCAGTCATCGTCATTCAAAGTGTCAATCAACGAGAGGAGCTCATGCTGTGAGCAAGAGGCTGGGAGGTCATAGGAGCGTGATACAAATCCGACTTCGTCACAGACTCGGCGTTTACTCCCCACGTAAACTTGTGATGCAGGGTCCGAGCCGACCAAAATAACGGCTAAACCAGGTGCGCGGCGACCTGCCTCTGTGCGGGCGGCGACGTGTGCAGCGACCTCACGACGCACCGTTTGCGCGATCAGCTTTCCATCAATCAATTGTGCGGCCATAACTATCCTTTGGCTAAAGCAATATTCGTCAGTATTGTGACAAAAATCGCGGCTAAAAGCTATTACGCAAACGTTTGCTTTGGTTTTGATGGCGGAATATGCCAGATATCCTATTGAGAAGAAAATATCACGTCATTGTCTAGCCCTTCGCGTCATTAGGTTGGCAAAGTGGCCCCAAAAAGCGATAGACGGTGATTGACAATAAAATGGCGCGGTTTTGAGCAACTAGGTCAACATTTTAGGGAAAAGCGTTGACGGGACCTGACGTCGCTTTATAATCCACGCTGCATATCGTTATTGCGCCCTTAGCTCAGTTGGATAGAGCAACGGCCTTCTAAGCCGTGGGTCACAGGTTCGAATCCTGTAGGGCGCGCCATTTTTATGCGTCTCCCCGTATTTGCTTTGTCTGAGTGCTCTGAAAATAATCAATCGCGCACAAAACAGTAAAATCTGTGATCTTACGCGGTTGAATTGTGAGATATCACCCCAATTTCGATATTGAAACGCCATCGGTTGCCCCTTGTCTCGACTCAGTTGACGGGTGCCGCTATAATAGCGCGTCTTAATTTTCAGTCTCGGATGAGATAGCTCGATACGCCAATTGCGTGTATCCGGATTCGCAGGGGCTATGACGGACTCATAGCTCGGATGATGCCACCAGTCAAACTGGTAAACATCACTCAGTACCCCTGAGTAAATTTGAGGTTAAATTTATAATGCAAGTTACCGTTGAAACCACCGAAGCCTTAAGCGCCAAATGACCATCACAGTGCCTGCTGCCAATATCGATGATGCAGTCACTAAAGAGCTACGCAATATCGCTAAGAATCGTCGTTTTGATGGTTTCCGTAAAGGTAAAGCGCCATTGAAAATGGTGTCACGTATGTACGGTGATACCGTGCGTCAAGACGTGCTGGGCGAAGTGATGCAGCGTCACTTTATTGAAGCGATGATCCAAGAAAAAGTGAACCCAGCGGGCGCACCAACCTTTACCCCTGTAGAGAACGAAGCAGGAAAAGATCTGGTATTTAAAGCTGACTTTGAAGTGTATCCAGAGGTTGATCTACAAGGCCTAGACGCGATCAGCGTCGAAAAGCCAAAAGCGGACGTGCAAGAAAGCGACGTTGAAGAAATGCTCACCACCTTGCGCAAGCAACAAGCGAGCTGGGTAGAAGCAGAAGGTGAAGCGAAAGATAACAGCCGTGTGACGCTGGACTTCGTCGGCACCATCGACGGTGAAGAATTTGAAGGCGGCAAAGCCGAAGGCTTCCAGCTAGAAATGGGTCAGGGTCGCATGATCCCAGGCTTTGAAGACGGTCTTGTCGGCAAAAAAGCGGGCGAAGAATTCACCATCGACGTGAACTTCCCTGAAGACTACCATGCTGAAAACTTGAAAGGCAAAGCGGCTCAGTTCGCGATTAAACTGCATCAAGTTGAAGAGCAAGAGCTGCCTGAGCTAACAGAAGAATTCGTTCAGCGCTTCGGCATTGCAGATGGCAGTGTTGAAGGCCTGAAAGCGGAAGTACGCAAAAACATGGATCGCGAACTCAAGCAAGCGATCAAAAACAAGGTAAAAGAACAAGTACTGGACGGTCTGGTTGAGCAAAACCAAATCGACGTACCGTCAGCCTTGATTGACCAAGAAATTGGCACATTGCGTCAGCAAGCGGCACAACGTTTTGGTGGCAACATGGATAGCGCTTCTCAGCTACCGCGTGAGCTATTTGAAGAGCAAGCGAAGCGTCGTGTTAGCGTCGGCCTGCTGCTTGGCGAAGTGATCAAGTCTGAAGAGCTTAAAGCCGATGATGAGCGCGTTAAAGCACTGATCGAAGAAATGGCGTCTGCGTATGAAGACCCATCAGAAGTTGTCGCTTACATATGAAAAAGACGAGAAGCTGATGGAAAATATGCGTAACGTTGCGCTTGAAGAGCAAGCGATCGATGCGTTATTAGCAAAAGCAACCGTTACTGAAGCTGAAGTCGGTTTCAGTGATCTAATGAACGCTTCTCAGCAAGCGTAATTCGGATTAAAAAACGTCTGTGTTTTATTGACACTGCGTAAACGTATCTGCTTACAATGGCCCTAATGACTTGTCATTCGGGCCATTTTTTCCATCTATTGGTCGCAATGGTGATGAAACCAATCGACGTTAGAGAGCCTTGTTTTTAAGTAAAAACTCTCGATGGATCATCAAGCTGCATACACCGATATAAGATTTTAGTGACCTGTTACAGCATTTTGTGCTAAACCTTGGTTAAGGCAAGAGTGATAACAAATTCGATTAGGGATATTACGTTATGAGCCATCAAGATAGAAATGCCATGCCACCCATTACGGACGCCCTTGTCCCTATGGTGGTGGAACAAACCTCGCGCGGTGAGCGCTCTTACGATATTTACTCTCGCCTACTCAAAGAACGCATTATCTTCCTGACAGGGCAAGTGGAAGACCAAATGGCGAACTTGATTGTGGCGCAGATGCTGTTCTTGGAATCTGAGAACCCAGAAAAAGACATTTATCTGTATATTAACTCACCAGGCGGCGTGGTGACTGCGGGGATGGCGATTTATGACACCATGCAGTTTATTAAACCGGATGTGAGTACCTTATGTACAGGCCAAGCCTGTTCGATGGGCTCTTTCCTGCTTGCGGGTGGCGCCAAAGGTAAGCGTTATTGTTTACCAAACTCGCGCGTGATGATTCACCAGCCGCTAGGGGGCTTCCAAGGCCAGGCGTCTGATATTGAAATTCATGCGCAGGAAATGATCAAAACGAAGCACCGTCTCAACACTATATTGGCTGAACATACTGGCCAGCCGATGGAAGTGATCGAGCGCGATACTGACCGTGATAATTTTATGGCGGCGCAAGAAGCGGTGGACTACGGCTTAGTTGACGCCGTATTGAGTCAACGAGACTAAACCCAATTCGCCGCAGAGCGTTGAAATGAGACAAACTTCGCTCATTAGCCAAGGCTTGATGGTTGTTGGGTCGGAAAAAGTGGCCGATTTGTTGTAAACTCAACATAAGGCAACGACGGGCAAGTGCCCCAAAGAGGTTAGCGAATGACAGACAAGCGAAAAGACGGTGGAAGCGGAAAGCTGCTTTACTGCTCATTCTGTGGTAAGAGCCAACACGAAGTTCGCAAGTTAATTGCTGGGCCATCGGTCTACATTTGTGACGAATGTGTTGACCTATGTAATGACATTATCCGTGAAGAGATCAAAGAAGTGATGCCGAAGCGTGAAGGTGATTCTTTGCCTGCGCCAAGCGAAATTCGCGAGCATCTGGACGATTATGTCATTGGCCAAGAGCAAGCCAAAAAAGTGCTTTCGGTTGCGGTATACAACCACTACAAACGCTTGCGAAACGGCGATAAAAGCGCCGAGGGCGTGGAGCTAGGTAAGAGTAATATCCTGCTGATTGGCCCCACAGGGAGTGGTAAAACACTGCTGGCTGAAACCCTCGCCCGCTTCTTGGATGTGCCATTTACGATGGCTGATGCAACGACATTAACCGAAGCCGGTTATGTGGGTGAAGACGTCGAAAATATCATCCAAAAGCTGCTGCAAAAGTGTGACTACGACGTCGCTAAAGCAGAGCGCGGCATCGTGTATATCGATGAAATCGACAAGGTGTCACGTAAATCGGATAATCCATCGATTACCCGTGATGTTTCTGGCGAAGGCGTACAGCAAGCCCTGCTTAAACTGGTCGAGGGAACGGTTGCATCGATCCCGCCACAAGGTGGGCGTAAACATCCACAACAAGAGTTTCTCCAGGTTGATACCTCGAAAATTCTATTTATTTGTGGTGGTGCGTTTGCAGGACTAGACAAAGTGGTGGAGCAGCGTGTTGATACCGGCTCTGGCATTGGTTTTGGCGCGCAAGTAAAAGGCGCGACTGATCGGTCAGTCGACGAGTTCTTCGGCAAAGTAGAACCAGAAGATATGGTTAAATATGGCCTGATCCCTGAGTTCATCGGCCGTTTGCCAGTGACCGCTGTGCTTAGAGAGCTTGATGAAGACGCACTCGTACAGATTTTGCGTGAGCCAAAAAATGCCATCACCAAACAATACAGTGCGCTGCTTGAGCTGGATGGTGTCGAGCTTGAGTTCCGTGATGACGCCCTACGTGCGATCGCCAAAAAAGCGATGACCCGCAAAACAGGTGCACGAGGTTTGCGTTCGATTGTGGAATCTGTGCTGCTAGATACTATGTATGATCTGCCATCCATGAAAGGGGTGACCAAGGTCGTCATTGATGACTCAGTGATCCGAGGCGAATCCGCACCTCTATTGATGTATGAGCACACTGAGAATCAAGCCGCAGGCGGTGAATAACGCTTTCACTTGTTTTATCAGCGATAAAGAAAAAAGGGAGTTATCACTCCCTTTTTTATTTTCTGACGGTTGAGCCGTTGAAACCTGTCCAACAGACCCCATATACTCTTAATCAGATTGAACGGAAGAGAGAAGCATATGAACTTGGAGCGTTCCGAGCGCATTGACATTCCGGTGCTGCCACTTCGGGATGTGGTGGTTTATCCTCACATGGTAATCCCGCTCTTTGTGGGAAGGGAAAAGTCGATACGCTGCCTTGAAGCGGCGATGGACAACGATAAGCAGATTCTATTGGTGGCGCAAAAAGATGCGGCAACCGATGACCCAAGTATCTCAGATTTATATACCGTTGGTACGGTAGCAACCATCCTACAGCTTCTTAAACTTCCAGATGGAACGGTAAAAGTTCTGGTCGAAGGGATGCAGCGTGCAAGTATTGACCAGTTTAGTGAAGACGATTTCTTCACCGCGCAAGCTGATTATCTAACCACGCCAAGTTTGGATGAGCGCGAGCAAGAAGTCTTAGTACGGACGGCGATCAGCCAGTTGTAAGGCTTAATTATGACTCAATAAAAAGATTCCGACCGGAAGTACCTGAACGTCGCTAAATGGGATTGAAGAGGCGGCCCGTCTCGCTGATACCATTGCGGCCCATATGCCGCTTAAGCTTGAAGATAAGC
>AQOF01000020.1 GCA_000565345.1 Salinivibrio costicola subsp. costicola ATCC 33508 = LMG 11651
CGTAGTCAAGCCCCCAGCCGCCTTGTTGGCCACGTCATTCTTTGACATACGTCACAAGCTTGCATGGACGCGCTCAAAGCGTTGAAAGCTCTGCACATCATGTTGGCCGAGGGTGATTTCAACTAATACGGTATTGAGCTTGATCACGGCATCAGGGTTAATACGCGCGCCGTAGCCTTCAATGACGCCCGCTTGCTCGAGCCGTTTTACTCTTTCCCAACAAGGGCTTACGGATAGGTTGATGGCGTGCGCGAGGTTCGACTTGGTGATGCGCCCATCTTGCTGCAGTATGTGTAGGATTTTGATGTCAAATTTGTCGAGCTTCATCTCACCTCCGTCATACAGGTTCGGCAATGACTGCAAAGGTATCACCGATATAAATCCGCCCGAGATGGCGTTTGGCCAGTAAAATGCCATCGCGTTCGGCATAGTAGGGAACGGGTTCGGTGCCAGTACGCTCGATATTATGCACTTTACCAATCAAATCCCCTTGCTTGATGGTATCGCCCAAGTGTACACAGAACTCAATAATGCCGGCATGCTCACTTTGTACATAGCAGTGTTTATCGGGTAGTTCGAGCTTGACGGGCGTAGCCGGTGGATGGCGATAGTCGTCTTGTAAAATACCTGAAAACACTAAAAAATTATGAATGCCGCGTTGGGTAATCGCGATCGATTCAGGTGTACTGGTGCCGCCGCCACCCAGCTCGGTGGTAACAAACACTTTGCCTTGTTGCTCGACGGCAGTGTCGTACATGCTGGTGGCGTCCATTTCGGTGGTTTGCACTTGATACGGCGCGCCAAACAGGCGAGCCCCCTCGGCACAGGCATCGGCTTGTTGCAGGTTTTCTAACCGATGTGAGGCAGCATAGGGAATAAGATCTAAGGTTTTACCGCCTGAGTGAATATCTAAGGCGGTATCACATTGCGGGATCAAATAACGGGTAAAATAGTCCGCAATTTGCTCGGTGACACTGCCGGTCGGGGAGCCTGGGAAGGCACGGTTCATGTTGCCTTGATCCCAAGGTGATGTGCGTGTGCCTGCTGTTACCGCAGGGGCATTCATCATGGGTAAAATAATCACCCGACCTTTAATGTTGCTTGGTATAAGCTGATGGCATGTATTGAGTAATGCTGTAATACCTTCATACTCATCCCCGTGGTTACCGCCAGTGAGCAACGCGGTTTTACCTTCACCATTTTTAATCACGGTAATGGGAATCGTCACACAGCCCCAAGCGGATTGATCGTGGGAATGGGGCAGTTTGAGAAATCCATGTTGTACACCGTCCGCGTGAAAATCGACTGTGGCTTCAATGGCTGTTGGCTCCATAACTGCTCCTTGCTATAACCGTTCTCACTCTCGCTGCAGTCTTGGACGTGGCGACCGCTTTTGGTATGTATTGACGTTTTTCACCGTTGGCGGCCTAGGTGCCAAGCCTATAAGAGTGATTTTAAATCATGATGTTATGAGTGTAGCACCTATCCACGAAACGCCAGTGTTTTACAACTAATGTTTTACAAATAGCTGCCGTGGCAAGTCACACAAGGTTTGTGCCCCTTCTTGAGTGATAATGATGCTCTCGGTCGTTTCTATCCCCCAATCTTTCATCCAAAGCCCAGGCATGAAGTGGAAGGTCATGCCTTCGCGCAGGATCGTTTGATCGCTCGGGCGCAAGCTCATGGTGCGCTCGCCCCAGTCAGGGGGATAACTTAGCCCGATAGGGTAGCCACAGCGCGCCCCTTCACGATCGAACCCGTACCGCAATAGCGCGTCGTTAAGGGCATTGGCAATGTCGCCACAGGTATTACCCGGTTTGGCAACCGCGAGACCAGCTTCAAGTCCTGCTTGTAGCGCTTCATCGGCGCGTTTGAACTCATCGCCAGGTTCACCCAAAAAGATGGTGCGTGACAACGGGCAGTGATAGCGACGATGCACGCCAGCGATTTCAAAAAATGTTCCCTCACCACGCTTAAATGGGCGGTCATCCCAGGTTAAGTGAGGCGCTGCCGCATCGCCGCCAGATGGCAACATAGGCACAATGGCAGCGTAATCGCCAAAGTGACCATCATGACCGACGACCGCGTGTTTATTTATTTCGGCTACCAATAAATGTTTGGGCAAGCCGGGTTCTATCATCTCAAAGGCCACGCGGTGCATATTCTCCACAATACGTGCAGCGGTGTGCATATACGTGAGTTCTTGATTAGATTTGACCGCGCGACACCAGTTAACTAGCCCGGTGGTGTCCACCAGGGTTGCCATCGGTAGATTTTCTTTGAGGGATTCGAACGCGGTGGCACTGAAGTAATAATTATCTTTTTCTACCCCAATCCGGCCGCGATCCCAGTAGTTTTCTGCCAGGACATAATTGCAAAGGTACTCCATAGGGTGGAGCGGTGGATTCATGACATAGTGGTCAGGGTAATAGGTGATGCATTCAGCGCTCATGTAAACAGTCCGCAGCGCACCATTGGCGTCTTGGATACGACCAAACCATAACGGATCGCCGGTCGAACCAATCACGACACACTGGGCACATAAAAAGACCAGCCATCATAGCCTGTTAGCCACGCCATATTCGATGGATCGTGTACCAGCAAGGTATCGATATCGTTCTCTTCCATGGCATAGCGGACCTTGGCTAAACGGGCGCTGTATTCTTCGTATGAAAACTTCAATACAACGTCGCTCATACGCTGACTCCTGTTCAATCCCACGACGGTGGTGCTTATAAAACGTACTACTGACCGGTAATCGAACTTGGATCAAGCACGATTACCGGTGCAGAAAGGTGCCGTTTTTCGGTCAGGTTATCGAACAAACGGAGAAGGCTTTCGTTTGGTGCGCAGTCCTAATCTAGGTAGTGTCAGGTTGCCGCGTCCAGCTCTCTTATATGAGCTTTTACCACCAACCGGATAAGATTTTGTTTCGCCTCTATTTAAGTATTAAACCATAGAGTGAAATATCGTCAAGTTTTATTGGCAACAAATTTGTCACTTAAAGTGACAAATTGTGCGAACAGTGGGGGACAAAAGAGAGTGAATCGCGGCATTAAGATAGAAAAAACAGCGAGAGCGCGTCATTCTAGGGCTAAAGGAGAAAAAATACGCCCTACCGCTTGTTGTGAGCGATAAGGCGCTCGACGCATTACTGCTTTTTCAATTTGTACATATCAGCGAGATCGCTGTTGATGGTCTCGCCATTCATGTCTTGCATAATAACTTGGTTTTCGGCCACGAAGAATTGATTCGGGCTATCAGTTAAGCCTTCAAGAACCACAACGCTGCCTGTTTGATCCCAGGAAAAAGAACCTTCTTCCTTGAATGCTTCTCCCTGTTTACCCAAGTAAGTTTTGCTAAGAACGTAGGTATTGTCTTGGTTAAGCGTCAGTGTGGTATCAATACCTTCACAATCGGCGCAAGGGATCACGCCTTGGTAGGTACCATCCCAGTCCAACGAGGTTTTGGCGTTGTGGTGATCGGCCATTTCATAAACCGTATCCTCAGCGTTGTCGATAGCCGTTTCCGCACTGTCTAATGCTTGTTCGGTGCCTTCTTTTACTGCAGTTTGGGCGTTTTCTACGCTAGATTCGACTTGCGACTTTCCCTCTTGAGGGTCGTTTGTTTGTTGTTCACAGCCAACTAAAACGGCGACGAGTGCGAGAGGGGCGAGTAGGTATGTTTTTTTCATGTTGACCTCATTGTATCGATGTTAAGTCTGAAACGGTGCGGGCGATGGCCTGCAATGGATGAGACTATTGTAGGCAATGCGCAGGTTAGGCTGTCATTCCTGAGCTAGTATTAGGTCAGCGTTAGACTAGGAAAGTAAATAAACCGTCAATTGATTGTATTGATCTAAGCGGGTACCCATTACGTTTACCTCTTTGGCCTGTTAGTCTAGCTAATGACAATACAGAGTAAATGAATGAAATATCATCCAAACGCGTGACAAGAAGGAGCGATGATGCAACAACATAAAATTTTGATGGTGCTAACATCCCACGATGCCATGGGCGATACGGGTCACCAGACAGGCTTTTGGCTTGAAGAGTTCACGACCCCTTATTACGCGTTTAAAGATGCCGGCGCAAGCATTGTTGTCGCCAGTCCCAAAGGCGGCAAGGCACCGATTGATCCGAATAGCGAGGCGGAAGATGCGCAGCTGATTCGACACGTCGTTTTGACGGGGACGCTGAGCTACAAGACATGGTTAATAATACCGTCAAGCTAAGTGATATTAATGCTTACGAATATGACGCCATTTTCTATCCCGGCGGCCATGGTCCATTGTGGGACTTGGCGGAAGATCCAACCTCGCGTCAATTGATCGAAACCTTCTATTACCAGGGCAAACCTGTTGGTGCGGTGTGCCACGGCCCAGCAGTGTTCCGCCATACTCGTTCAGATCGTGACGAGCCACTGGTGCAAGGTAAACGTGTCACCGGTTTTACCAATGGCGAAGAAGCCGCCGTTGGCTTGACTGAGGTGGTGCCGTTCTTGGTTGAGGATATGCTCAAAGAAAACGGTGGTCTTTATGAGAAAGCGGATGACTTTACCTCGTATGTGGTCACCGATGGCAACTTGGTCACCGGGCAAAACCCAGTCTCGTCTGAAGCCTGTGTTAACGCGGTATTGGCGTTGTTAAAGTAAGTCAGATGATAGTCTCTCGATGAAAGCGCCTGTGGGCGCTTTTTTTTGGCTTTTATAAAGATGATGCGGTTTAATGCAGGCATTGACGCAAAAGCTAAGAGAGCCAGCATGCAAATATGGGTAGATGCGGACGCTTGTCCGGTCGCGATGCGCGAGATGATTGTGCGCGCGGCGCACCGAACACAGATTCAAGCCACCTTTGTAGCCAACCAATTTATTCGTTTGCCGCCGTCGCCCTATGCCAGCGCACGTCAGGTAGAAAAGGGCTTTGATGTGGCGGACAACCAAATTGTTGCCGATGCCGTCGCCGGGGATTTGGTGATCACCCAAGATATTCCCTTAGCGGATGAAGTGATTGAAAAAGGCGTCACGGTAATTAACACCCGCGGTGAATTGCTCACCAAAGAAAACATCCGTGCCCGACTCAATATCCGTGATTTTATGGAAACCATGCGTAGTAGCGGCGTGCACACAGGCGGGCCCGCACCGCTTGGCCCGCAGCAAAAACAAGCCTTTGCCAACCAACTTGATAAATGGCTGGTTAAAGCTCAGCGTTATCATGCCGCGCAAGCAAAATCGTCTGATTAAGCTGGCGTGCCTGTTCTCTGACTAGATTGCTCCTTCACTAAATTGCTCTTCTCACTAAATAGCAACCGGTGCCCACTGGCTATCTGTGAAGTGGGCAATCAGCGCATCCAGCAACGCACGCACCGCTGGTGGTTGGTTGCGGCGTGACGGGTATAAGGCGTAGATATCCATCGCTTTGGGTTGCCAATCGGGGAGCACGACTTCCAGCTGACCACGTGCAACAGCACTATGAGCCAGATACACAGGCTGCATGCTCACCCCCATCCCCTGAATGGCGGCACTGAGTAAGGTGGTCGCCTCGTTGGCAGACAGCTTACCTTGCACCTCAACTGCGGCGTGTTCCTCACCTTTGTCTAAATGCCAAATGGGCCGATCAAATTGTTTGTAACTGAGACAGCTATGCGCGGTGAGATCGTCTGGTGAGCGGATTGGTGTATGGGCGGCTAAATAATCCGGTGCCGCCACCAAGACGGAATCACACGCGGCGATCGGGCGACCAATTAAGGAAGGGTCGGGGTTGGACGCAATGCGGATGGCAACATCAATCCGTTCCGCAATCAAATCGACCGCTTTATCCTGCACCTCAATATCCACATCGACGCCGGGATGAGCGGCCATAAAGGCTTTACCGCGGGGATTAATTGCGCAAAACCAAACGACATACTGGTCGCCACCCGCACTTTGCCAGTTAAGCCCGCATCTTGCTGCCATTGCTGTGTCAGGACATTGGCTTGCTCAACCCATTGTTCCAGTTGTGGCAAGCTTTGTTCGCCGGCGGAGGTTAACGATACTTTGCGCGTAGTGCGCTGTAATAAGCGCACGCCTAACCAGTCTTCCAGCGCTTCGACATGGCGAGTCACCATGGGGCGCGACATCTCAAGACGCTCGGCCGTGGCGGTAAAACTTTGCGTAAGGCCAACATCAATCAATACGCGAGCGGCAGTCAGTGTGTCCATGTCAATCTCATCTATGCTTAAGAGCTAGCCGTTCGTAACACGGTACGATCAGTTTATATGCTCGAATTATGAAATAATGATGTAAATTATTAGCTATATATTCGAACAAGTCGAGCCCGTAAACTGCGCAGCATCTCAACACCGAATGCAAAACAACGGAGCACGACGATGAAATTGATAAAAACCCTAGCCGCCTCTTTATTACTGACCGGTAGCGCAATGGCAGCAAATAATGCTGAACCCTTGAACCTAGACGTGTATAACGCGGATGGTAATAGCTTCCACGTAAACTCAACCTTGGTGTACGGCGAAACCGAAGCCATGGTGGTTGATACTGGCTTTACTAAAGCAGATGCGCTTCGCATTGCCGCCAAAGTACTGGACTCCGGCAAAGCGCTGACCACCATCTTTATCAGCCAAGCCGACCCTGATTACTACTTTGGTGCGGAAGTGCTGCACGGCATGTTCCCTGATGCAAAAGTGATCACCACACCGGCTGTGCGCGCCACCATTGCAGAAAAACTAGACGGAAAAATAGCATTTTGGACCCCAAAAATGGGTGACAATGCCCCGCAAAATCCCGTGGTGCCCGCAGCTTATACCCGTTCATCATTGACACTGGACGGCCGTAAGATTGAAATTCGCGGCGCGAAAGGCGAGTTGGCTCACCGTCCGTATCTTTGGATCCCAGCCAACAAGGCGATCCTGGGTAACGTCGCCGTGTATGGCAATGTTCACCTGTGGATGGCAGACGCACAATCTGATCACGCACGTGAAGGTTGGGCCGCACAACTACAAGAAATGGCAGCACTGAAACCTGAAATGGTGATCCCAGGCCATATGAAAGCAGGCACGGCACTAAACGCTGACACTATTACCTTTGCCCAGTAGTATTTGCAAGACTTTGCCGAGGCGAAAGCCAACAGCAAAGACAGTGCTGAGCTGATTAAAACCCTGCAAGCGAAATATCCGAACGCG
The DNA here is from genome assembly GCA_000565345.1 of Salinivibrio costicola subsp. costicola ATCC 33508 = LMG 11651. Lineage (GTDB taxonomy): Bacteria > Pseudomonadota > Gammaproteobacteria > Enterobacterales > Vibrionaceae > Salinivibrio > Salinivibrio costicola. The sequence goes on from AQOF01000020.1 coordinate 7,176, forward strand.
GGTTTGCCGATGGCTTTGGAAATTGGTGCGAAAGTGCACATGGGAGAGATGGAATGGTAAACGTCCACTATGTTTTTGACCCAATGTGTGGCTGGTGCTTCGGCGCCGCCACCTTGATTGAAAGCCTAAGCAACAACCCTGAGATTAACTTGCAGCTTCATCCAGGTGGTATGCGTGAGCGTGCGCCGATTGAAGACAGCTTTCGTCAACACATTTTGGCAGCAGATCAAACCATTGCCGATCAAACCGGACAGACATTTGGTCAAGCCTATCTTGACCGCGTGGCAAGCGACCAGCCGGTCATTTTGGACTCCTTTATTACCGCGCAAGCTATTCTCGCTGCTCAGCAGCTTGATGGTCAGGGCGAAGAGATGCTGAAACGCATCCAGCGTGGCCATTATCAGCAAGGTCGCTCCGTCTATGACGCTGACACGCTGGCAGAGCTTGCCAGCGAGATGGGGATAGAGGCAGAGGCTTGGCAACAGGCGATGAATCGCGCCGAAAATGATGTGATGCCTGCGGTGAATCAAACCCGTCAATTGATGGCAGCGCATGGCTTACGCGGTTTTCCATCCATGCTGGTGGAGCAAAACGGTCAATGGCAAGCCATCACAGTGAGCCAATACTATCGCCGCCCAGACGCATGGCAGGCGCTGTGGCAAACACTGACTCAGGCATAAAGCAAACAAAAACGGCGAGCACCAGGCTCGCCGTTTTTTGTCGCGATCATTGTTTGTACATTATCACTTGGGTGCAGTCAGCGGCACCGGCTTTTTAGGCTCAAAGCCTTCGATGATGCGACGCTCAAGTGGGTGCCCGAGACGTGCTTCAATCATGCGCAAGTTTTTGGTGTTATCTTTTGAGACCAATGAAATCGCTTCGCCTTGAGCACTGGCGCGACCGGTACGGCCAATTCGGTGGACGTACTCGTCGGCCGGGAAGGGCAAATCGTAATTGACCACGCGCTCAAGCGACTCAATATCAATGCCACGCGCGGCGACACCGGTGGCAATTAAAAATTGGATGTCACCGTTTTTAAAGTTTTCCAGCAGTTGGGTCCGCACGGCTTGGCTGCGTCCACTGTGAAACGCTTCGGCGGCAATGCCCCGTTTTTCCAACTGAGTGGCGAGCTTGGCGGCACCGTGCTTGGTTTCGATAAAAATTAATGCCTGCGTCCAGCCATTTTCTTTAATCAAATGGCTAAGCAGTGCGGATTTTTTATCTTTATCGACTGGAATACACCACTGAGTAATGTTGTCTTTCGAGGCATCTCGTGCGGCAATGCTGATTTCTTTGCCTTCATCGCCAATGGTCGCTTTGGCTAGATCGCGCACTTTATTAGACAAGGTGGCAGAAAACAGCAGGCATTGCGTGCTTGCCGGTAAGCGGTCGAGAATGTTTTGAATTGCATCAATAAAGCCCATATCGAGCATACGATCGGCTTCATCCAGCACCAGCACTTCTACTTCATCTAGATAGACGGCTCGTTGGCTGAGTAAATCGCGTAGGCGCCCTGGCGTGGCGACCAAAATGTCGACGCCCTCGATCAAGGCTTGCTTTTGTGCCTGCTCGTCCATGCCGCCAACCATCGCTAAGGTTTTAAGCGCGGTAAACTGCGTATCTTGGCGGGCGCTTTCGGCGACTTGCAAGGCCAACTCTCTTGTTGGAGCAATCACCAATGCGCGAGCGCGCTTTTTGCGTCCCGCTTCACCGGCACACAACTTATCGATAATGGGCCAGATAAAACTTGAGGTTTTCCCGGTACCTGTTTGCGCAGCGGCAATCAGATCATGGCCTTGTTGGATGATCGGAATGGCTTTGGCTTGAATTGGCGTGGGGATGGTATAGCCGCGTTGGGCTATGGCTTGGCAAAGCGGGGCGCTTAACCCCAGTTTTTTAAATGGCATGGCAAACTCAACAAACAATGAACGCGCGCCCACCCACCCATAAAAAGGGTGGAGACACTGAATGGCGTGGAGTCTAGCACGAACCCCACATCCACACGACGTAAAATCTGCTGGTGTCCTGAGTGCAGTCTGTTTTAAGCCGCGTACTTTCTCAGCTCATGCGGGTAAATACGCATGCCGTTTAATGTATTCTCATACACAGCTTGCTCTCGGAGATAAGACCAAGCATGGGCTTCTGTCCCTGTTTGCGCCGCTAACCGGTCGATAACAGCATCAATGTGTCGACCTGCATAGTCTTTGTGAGGGGTAAACAGTTCCTTAATGGCTGATAACATAACACGCTCCTTGTGTGTAACTAAATTACATATCAGTATGTAAAAAGCATAGTTTGTGTTTGAACTGTGATCAAGTTTAAACTTTATATCTGTACTAAATAACATTTTTGTAATTAGTTTTCATCTATGCGCTCTGCTTCGGCTGTTTTGGTCTTTTCTTCTATTTCTATCCCGCGATAGGCTCGCCCTCATCATCATGCAGTTGGTGGTCATACGCCGCTTGTAGACCGGTGTCCTCGATCACTTCTTCATCCCATTCAGAGCGGCGCCAAGTACCGCAAACTTTGTGCTAGATGGGTTGGTCATGGGCCTCCTTAAGCTGTATCTGTACCGCTTAAATATTGCGCGGGTAGGTGATGAGCAAATTGTTGTGGTTATCACCGGTGACGTCCAGCCCTTTGGTTTACTTATGTGTAGCTTGGTCGATAAACCATCAAAATAACCCTACTTTTTGTAGCACATTAAATTGTTTTAGACTTGTTTGACATCAATTGAGAAGCATTCTTTTGTGCTAGGGTGAGAAACTGATTGACTCACGGAGTGCTTGGTTATGTTGTTAAACGTTACGGATAAACAAAAAGAGGATCGGATCCCACCCCTATTTCGACTTGGTTTTCGGCCGTTTTTTCTCTTTGGAGCGCTCTATTCGTGCATTGTCATTACCGTTTGGGCAGGGCTTTATACTGATCCTAACCTTTTTTCGCTGAGCGTACCCTCCCTGTGGTGGCACGCTCATGAGATGCTGTTTGGCTTTTCGATGGCAATTGTCGGTGGGTTCTTAATGACGGCGGTGCAAAACTGGACGGGTGTGCCCGGAACCCGAGGACTGAAGCTTTTCGCCATTTTTTCATTATGGCTGTTGGCGCGGTTGAGCTTCTGGGTGGATGTCCCGATTTGGGCGAGCCTTGTACTTGATACCCTGTTTATGGCCTGCGTGGCATGGTCGTTGGGTTATCGCGTGGTAGTGACTAAACGTCAGCGCAATTACCTATTTATTCCTATTTTAGCGGTGGCGGCCTTACTTAACGCATTGTCTTACGGCGTACAGCTAGGGGAAGTCTCACTACCTATTAATCAAGTTTGGCACAGTACCTTGTTGTGGTTCATGCTGCTTATTAGCGTAATGGGTGGCCGTGTGATCCCGTTTTTTACGGAGAAGAAGTTGGGTATACAGGTGTCCAGCACACCTGTGTGGCTAGAGCGAGCGATTATCGCTCTGTTTGTGCTATTGATTGGCGTCACTTTGGTGTCCGGGACTGATAACATAGTCGCGCGTGGGTTGCTGCTCACAGCGGGTATTGCTCAATGTGTTCGGCTCTATCGCTGGCAAGGCTGGAAAGCATACAAGGTGCCGATGCTGTTTTCGCTTCATCTATTTTATGTCTTTTTACCACTTGGATTGATATTAAAAGCGTTGGTGATGAACCCTTGGGCATCAAACCTCATTTGGCATCTTTTTGCGATAGGCACTTTAGGTGGGGTGATCCTGGCCATGATTGCACGAGTCACGCTTGGGCATACTGGGCGTAATGTTTATCAGGGCCCCGCTGTTTCTTGGTTGTTTTATGCTCTGTTGATTTCAGCATTAGTGCGTGTGTTTGGCATGTGGTTTTGGCCAGTTTATACCCTAGAGCTGGTCGCTGCATCAGCACTGCTTTGGACGATAAGCTATGGCTGGTTTGCGGTACGATTTGGCCCCATGCTGAGTCAAGCACGCACAGATGGCGCGGCGGGGTAGTCTTATCACATTATTATTAATAAAAGGTAAGCTTGGAGTAGGGTTTAATGCAGGCTATTACTGTTACCATCCTTCTTATGCCTTACCGCTATTATTGCTACTATTTTATAGGTGTAAGGTATGGATTCAAAGTGGTTAACCGGTGAGCTTATAATAGAATTTAAAACTGTTTCATGCATGATACAAATCTATTGTCGTGATCATCATCAGGGCAAGTCGCTCTGTTCAGCGTGCCAACATTTGAGAGACTATGCAGAAGTGAAGTTGGATCGTTGCCCTTATGGTCAAGACAAACCGACTTGCAATCGTTGTCCTATCCACTGCTATAAGAAGGCAGAAAAGCAAGAGATGAAGACGGTCATGCGGTACGCTGGTCCAAGAATGTTACTGTCTCACCCGATCCTTGCGCTTAGACACTTATACCATGAGCGCAAAGCGGTTCCACCGTATCTAATCCCTAAGAATTCTAACCGTCACAAACGACTGGAAAAGCAAAAATCGGGCAACTAAAAATACATCAAGTAAACTCAGTAGAGCGTTGACTTATGGACTTGTGATGGATACCGGGATTAAGTGGTGTATCCGATGTTTTACGAACACCTGTACAAGCTTCGTTCTCTCCGTACTTCCTGGTTGGCAAGAAAGGTTGAGGCGGGTGCCTCAAAGCAGCTGCTGCTTCACATCCCTAAAGGGGTTCACGAAAGGCTGATGAAAAATTCGATTCAGCCAGGTCGTGCGAATCCTTGAATGCCTTGGTGACGAATATCATGCCGATGACCTTGCAGCCTGATCGGCCTTTAGCTCTCAATCAGCGACTAGATGGGCGCAGTGCAGGTCTCTGACGGATCGCGTGAAATGTATTAGGTATCGAATACGCCCTCAATCAGAATCTGGTTGCGTCGTAGACTAGGTTGCCATAAGATAGTAATTAATTACTATCTTATATGACTTGTTATGACTCACAAACGAAATTTGACAGCCGAAGAGCGCCGGGAGCTCACTGTCGACGCGGTCATTGACCTGAGCGCGCAGGATGACCCAGCCAATATCACCACCGGCAGCATCGCCAAGCACATGAGGGTCACCCAAGGTGCGTTGTTCCGGCATTTTCCAAGCAAGGATGCGATCTGGGAGGCCGTCATCGGCAGGGTGACCGAACGTGTGATGAAACTGTTAGATAAGGCCGCTGCCTCGACGAATAGCCCGCTGGCCGCGCTCGAGGCGATATTCCATGGCCATATCACGTTTATCGTCGAGCATCCTGGCGTGCCTCGGCTGATGATGGGGCAGCTGCAGCATGCCCGGCCGACGCCGGCGAGACGTATGGTTCGCTCGCTGCTGTTTCTCTACCGTGAGCGGATCGAGAGATTGTTGAACGAGGCGCAGGAGGCTGACGAACTGCGTCAAGAGCTGAATATCGAAATGGCCGCCACGCAGTTCATCGGCACCATCCAAGGCCTGGTCATGCAGTCGCTGATTTTCGACAATATGAACCATATGGTCGAGCAGGCCGAGGGGGCGTTCCACCTCTACTGTCATGGTATCCAGAAAGCACAAGGGGCGTACCGATGACAGGCCTGAATCAACGCTTGGGGCGTTTTTTGGCGGTAGTCATTGGCCTCGCCATCGGTGCGGCGCTTCTGGTCTTCTTCGTAGTTAATCGGCAGGTTCCCGAGCACAGTGACTCACCACCTGCCCCCAAGGTGGTGGCAGTGATCGAGGCGCAGCCACTGGCGTTTCGCCTTGAGGCACGTGGTCACGGCGTGGCGCGCCCTGCCGAAACCTGGCAATCCGTTGCCAACGTCTCGGGCCGGGTGGTGGAGCGCCACCCGCATCTGGAGAGCGGCACCCTGCTGCACGAAGGTACCTTGCTGCTGGCATTGGACCCTAGTCGCTACGAGCTGGCTATCGCCGAGGCCGAGGCGGAGTTGAATCAGCTCAAGGCAGAAGAGGCCAATACCCGGCGTTTGCTGGATTTGGAACGCCAGGCACTCGATTTTACCGAGCAGGAGCTTTCACGAATAGAGCGGCTGGCGGCCACAGGTGCTGTCTCCATTTCTCAGCGTGATGCTCAACGTCGCAGCGCTGTGGGGCAGCGCCAGGCGGTGGCCATTCTTGAGAATACCTTGGCCTTGCTACCAGTCCAGCGCGAGCGGGTATCGGTGCGGCTTGCCCAAGCTCGCCATGACTTGGAGGATACCCGCTTCGAGGCGCCCTATGACCTGCGTCTCGGTGAGGTGGACGTAGAGCTTCATCAGTTCGTGGGTGTGGGTCAGCGGTTGTTTGAGGCGGATAGCCTGGCGGCTGCCGAGGTGGAGGCACGGCTTCCCTTCAGCATGGTACGACGCCTCCTGGGCAGTGTGGCACTGGTCGAGCTCGATCCCGGCATCCTAGATCTGAGTGAGCGCATCGATCTTGACTCGATCGATGCAGAGCTGGAGCTGGTCGGAGCACCCGGGGTTAGCTGGGAAGGTCGGGTTGTGCGCGTGGCCAGCGGCCTCGACCCGGCCACCCGCGCCGTGCGAGTAGTCGTAAGGGTTGAGGAGCCTTGGCGCGATGCCCGGCCACCTAACCATCCGCCACTACAGCGCGACATGTACACACGAGTGCGCCTGTCGGCACGCAGTCCCGTAGCACAACTCGTGGTCCCCGCATCGGCCTCCATCAAGGTGAGGTCTACCTTGCTGACGAGCACGCTCGCCTGGTCAGGCGCTCGGTGTCCGTCGCCTTCAAGCAGGGAGACCTGGCAGTGATCGAATCGGGCCTCGCCCCGGGCGAGCGGGTCATCGTCGACGATCTCCAACCAGCCATCGAGGGTATGGCGCTGGCGCCTCGCCGCGACGTGGCCCTAGAGGCACGTCTGACCGCCCAGGCTCTGGGTGAAGTAACGTCAGGAGAACGGCAATGATTCGCTGGTTTGCCGCTCATCCCACCGCCGCTAATCTGCTGCTAATGCTGCTGCTGGCTGCCGGGCTGTTCGCCGCACCCAACCTCAAGCGTGAGACCTTCCCAGATTATCGCCCAGTGGAAGTGTCTGTGGAGGTGGTCTATCGCGGGGCGAGCGCCGCCGACGTCGAGGACGCCGTGTGTCGGCGTCTGCACGATGCCGTTAAAGGTGTGGAATTTCTCGACGAGTTCAGCTGTGTGGCTCAGGACAACCTGGCCAGTGCCACGGCAACCATGTCAGCCGGGGGGGATGCCATTCGCTTCCTCAATGAGATCGACACCGAGGTGAGCGCCATCACCGAGCTGCCGGCCCGCGCCGACTCCCCTGTTGTGCGGGAGCTTCATCGCAGTGACATGGTGGCGGCTGTGGCGGTGTCTGGGGATATGCCGATGCACCAGCTCGAGGATTACGCTCTGCGCTTGGAAGAGCGCATTATGACGCTGCCTGGCGTGGCTGAAGTAGCGATCCACGGGAGGTCCCAGCGCCAGTGGCAGGTCGCAGTGCCACGCGAGGCACTGGGCCAGCACGGCCTCTCGGCGCGGGAGCTGGCACGTCGAGTGGCCAGTCAGAACCTTGACCTACCACTGGGCACCCTGGAAACCGCCGACCGCGATATCCTTATGCGCTTCACCGACCAGCGCCGCTCTCTGGCTGAGCTGGCCGATCTGGTAGTGGTCTCCGATGCCGGGGGCGGCGAGCTGACCCTGGGCGAGCTGGCCACCATCACCGAGACCGGTGAGCAGGCTGAAGAGCGAATCCGCTTCAACGGTGAGCCGGCGCTGGTGCTGGAGGTGAGCAAGGCGCTGCGAGACGACGCCCTGACGGTCAAGGAGTCTTTGGACACGTTGCTTGAGGCGGAACGGCGGCGATTCGACGGGGGTATCTCTCTGACGCTGACCCAAGATGCGACCAGTATCGTTCGCGACCGCCTGCAGATGCTGGTGGATAACGGCTTAATGGGGCTGGTGTTGGTGGTGCTGGTGATGAGCCTCTTCTTCCGTCCGCGCCTAGCTCTGTGGGCCGTTCTGGGCCTGCCTGCGGCCTTCATGGGGGCCTTCATCGTCATGGCCCTGACCGGGCTGTCAATGAATATGATCACCTTGGTGGCACTGCTGATGGCTATCGGCATCGTCATGGATGATGCCATCGTGATCACAGACAGCATTGCCGTCCACGCCCTGAAAGGGACCTCACCGGTGGAGGCGGTGGTAGCGGGTACCCGCCAGGTGTTACCCGGCGTACTTTCGTCGTTTCTTACCACGGTCGCGGTATTCGCCCCGCTCTCCTTCCTGGCCGGCGAGCTGGGCGCGGTGCTTGAAGTGCTGCCGGTGGTGCTGATCGCCGCTCTGGCAGCGAGCCTCATCGAAGCATTCTGGATCTTGCCCCATCATCTTAAGGCAGCGTGGGGCGACTTGCCAGTGGGCACAACTCGCGCTTCCGTGTCGCATTCGAACGACATTTTGACAGGTTCCGCGAGTCGGTCGGTCGGCTGGCCGACCGGGCGATACGATTTCGCCATGCGGTGTTGGGAATCATTTTCGCCATTATGCTGGGCTCTTTCGGCTTTATGGCTGGAGGGCATGTGGGCAGTGAGGCGATGCCGGATATTGATGGCGATGTCCTGGAGGCCCGTATCCTGATGCCCCAGGGTACCCCCCTAGCACGTACCGAGGCGGTGGCCGAGCGAGTCGAGGCGGCAATCCGTGAGCTTGATTTACGCTACTATCTGGACCAGCCGGGGGGAGCATCCCTGGTCGAGGCGATTCAGGTGCGCTTTAACCACAACCCCAGCGCCAGGGAGGCAGGTCCTCATGTGGCCACCGTCATCGTCGACCTGCTGACTGCGGAGCGTCGCCGGGTGACCCTGGACGAGCTGACCGCCGCCTGGCGTGAGACCATCGGTGAGATCGAGGGGCTTCAGCGATTAATTATCCAGGAGCCCGGCTTCGGCCCCGCCGGGGTGCCCGTGGAAGTGCGCCTGGCCGGAGAGAACTTGGAGGCCATGAAGGCGGCGGCGCTAGAGTTGGGCGACCATCTAGAGAATTATGCAGCCGTCTATAATGTCTTCGACGACCTGCGCTTGGGCAAGCCTCAATTGACCTTCTCGATGGCCGAGGGCGCCCATGGCTTGGGCCTCTCCGCCGAGGAGGTGTCCGGGCAGTTGCGTGCGGCGCTGCTGGGGGAAGTTGCCGATACCCTGCGCATCGGCAATCAGGAAATCGAGGTGCTGATTCGCCTAGCCGAAGCGGACAGGACCTCTCTCGACAACTTGGTTGATTTGACCATTGCCCTGCCGGAAGGAGGCCGGGTGCCGCTGGAGGTGGTGGCCAACGCCGAGGAGCGGCGCGAGTGGGCGCGCATTACCCGCATCGACGGACGGCGTACCGTAACCGTGGAGGCCAACGTGGATGCGCGGCATGCCACCGGCCAGGCAATCGTCGATGATCTCGTCGGCAGCGGCTGGCTCAGCGAGTTCCGCGAGCGTCATCCCGAGGTGGCGCTCACCTTCGAGGGGCAAGTGGCGCGCTCCGCTGAGACCGGCAGCTCCATAGGCCGCGGTCTACTCATCGGGCTGGTGGGAATCTTCGTGATCCTCTCCTTCCAGTTCCGCAGTTACATCGAACCGCTGATCGTCATGCTGTCTATTCCGCTGGCCTTCATCGGCGCCATTTTGGGGCATGTACTCATGGGTTACTACCTCTCTACGCCCTCGCTGATCGGCGCGGCCTCCCTGGCCGGCATCGTGGTCAACAATGCCATCCTGCTGATCCACTTTATCAAGACCCATCGCGAGAGCGGACTGGATGCCGTGGCGGCAGCCGGCCAGGCCAGCCGCGACCGGCTGCGTGCCATCCTGATCTCGTCGACTACAACCATCGCCGGTTTGCTCCCGCTGCTGGCCGAAACCAGTACCCAGGCGGCGGCCATCAAGCCGCTGGTGATTTCGGTGGTGTTCGGACTGCTTAGCGCCACCGTGCTGGTGCTACTGGTGATCCCCGCAGTCTACGTGCTGTTTGACGAGTGGGGCTGGGTTCAGGCGCCCAAGCCATCAAAAGAGTAAGCGGCCCAGAAGAGCATTTATTGATTGTTCATCAAGAGAGAAAAAACATGACGTTAAAAAACTGTAGTGTTAGGACCATCCTACTCATTACCCTGACTGTCCTGCCAACTTGGCTAATAGCGGGAGACAATGACTATCAACACTCAGCGAGAGAACAGGAAAGCACCAGTGAAGAACTAGTGCTCCGCTCCATTATGCGCGATCTTGATGAAAATATGCGCGAAGTTGCTGGGGCCATATCTCGGGAAAACTAGGAAAAGGTAGCTGAACTGAAATCGCACCCCTAATTGCCGATCATGTCGAGCCACCGTTCTTGGAAAAGACACGCATATTGCGCTTTTTCGGAACCGGCGGCGGACGCTTCCGGGGATATGACAGGTGGGTGCATGAAGCCGCCAGGGATATGGGCGACGAGGCGCGTCAAGCGGATGACCAAGCAGTAATCGAAGCGTTTTCGCGGGTGCAGAACCACTGTCTGGCCAGCCATCAGGAGTTTAAGGAAGGGTTCAGAGCCCATTTCTACAGCGAATGAATAGAGTGCTGGAATGAATAGCAGGATGCAAAGAAACACATACAGATGCAGTCTTTGCGCGACTCGATTTTTTCTAGAGCTGGAACAGCTGACCGACATGCCTTGGCTAATTGAAAGTTCGTTAACTACTGAATACACCATTCTGATACAGGAAGGTTTGCCCCGAAATGTCACACTTGCCTGACAACGTATTGCGTCTCCCTGAGTACCAGGTACTAAATGCCATGGAAATGGAAGACGGGTTGCGCTTTCATATAGTTGCTCCCGACCCCATAGCTTGCGAAGGGTGCGGCGCAGAGAATGAGTTTGTCAGGTTCGGCAAGCGTGATGTCGCTTACCGCGACCTCCCGGTCTACGGAAAGCGGGTCATCCCCTGGGTGATCCGCCGACGTTACTCTTGTCGAGCTTGCGGCACGACATTCCGCCCTTCGCTCCCGGACATGGTGGACGACCATCGCATGACTCGGCGGCTGTACAGTCGCGTCGAGAAGGAGTCCTTTAATCATCCCTATGTCTACGTAGCCGACACTACGGGCCTCAACGAGAAGACTATCCGTGAGATATTCAGGAAGAAGACCGAGTTCTTGGCGGCCTGGCACCGCTTCGAGACACCTCTCTCATAAACGATTTGAAAAATAAAAAGCGAATAATAAATACGTCAAAAAATTTCTAATAGGGCGTTAGCTCACGGGGTTGTAACTTGCGTTTGTCGCTCTTATTTCAGGCTCAACCGTTTTGCTAGGCGATGTAAATTGCCACCATCGATATCAAGTTGTCTTGCAGTGGCGGCCCAATTACCGTGATTTTGTGATAATGCGTCCGAGATCATTCTTTTCTGAAGATTCTCTGTTTCTGCGCGTAGCCCTAATGTTGGAACTTCAATAGACTCTTTTTTTTGCTGTTTATGGGTAGCACTAACCGCCTTTTCGTCAGAGGTAAAGAGATCAAAATCTTGCAGAGTAAGCTCGAGATCCCTCGACTGCGTTCGAGATTTGGCTAGGACACTGGCTCGTTTGATAGCATGCTCTAGTTCGCGTACGTTACCAGGCCATGCATACTGTGTGAGCTTTTGAAGTAGCGATGCAGACAGGCGAATGCTGCTAAGATGAAATTTAGCCTTCATCTGTTCGGCAAAAAATCCGGCTAATAATACGACATCATCGTCTCTTTCTCGAAGAGGTGGAACATGGAGAGGGAATACACTGAGACGATGGTATAGATCGGCTCTAAAACGACCGGCTGTTACTTCCTCATATAAAACGCGATTGGTCGCGGCAATGATGCGCGTATTCACTTGAATATGACGGTCATCGCCGACCCGCTGGATATCACCGAATTGGAGTGCACGCAGTAGCTTGGCTTGCAACTCTAACGATAATTCGCCAACTTCATCTAAAAATAATGTGCCGTTATCGGCTTGCTCGAACTTACCCTTTCGATCACTAATTGCACCGGTAAAGGCCCCTTTAATGTGACCAAATAGTTCACTTTCCGCGACGGATTCCGGTAGCGCGGCGCAGTTAAGATAGACTAATGGCTTAGACGCTCTTGCAGAACGCTGGTGGAGTGCATTAGCGACTAACTCTTTACCAACCCCGGTTTCCCCGGTTATTAATACTGATAACTCCGTATTCGCCACCGCGTCTATTTGTTGTTGTAGCGTCTGCATTGCCGCCGATCGGGAAATAATCTTATCACTAAACGTACGCCGCTCTGTCAATGCCTCATGTGTGACATTGGCTTGTGTTTCTAGTTGCTCTAATAACAAGGCTGTTTGTAGCCCACCTGCTGCCAGTGCGCTGATAAACCGCAAGTCGTGATTGAGGAGGCCATCAAACTGATTTTCGTCAAACGCATCAATAGTTATTGCGCCAATTAGCTGATCGTCCACTAATAGCGGAAGTCCGATACAAGAGTGAACCTGAAGCTTGCCATCATGGTTAGGAATTAATCCATCATAAGGGTCTGGTAAATCGCTGTTAGCCGGAAAACGTACGATATCACCTGCTCGTGCAATGGCTTCCAAACGCGGGTGCTGAGCGAGAGCAAAACGACGACCTAAGACGTCATGCGATAATCCATTAATGGCGAGAGGAATAAAGGTCTGATTCTCATACAAAAGTAGTGTGGATGCATCACAGCGTAGCACTTCTCTTATCGTGGTTAATAATGTATCAAACCGGTCTTTTCGAATCAGTGCAGAATTTAAATCTTGTGTGATGTGCAGCCAATGGGCGAATAATTCAGTCATAATCTAGTATTAGTGTCTTTATGACAATCATATATGTCTAAATGACAATAATCAATGCTGTCATTAAGACAATGTTTTAGGTGGGTTGTTATATAAGTGCTTGATATTAAATGGTTAGTTATCTTGGCACGACTAATGCATATAGAGTGCATTAGGTTCTCAATGTCATTTAAGGTAGTAATCATGACAATACAGGTAAAAAACAACATTCGCTGGGTGGGTCAACGAGATTGGGAAGTGCAGAACTTTCATGGCACAGAATACAAAGTCACCAAAGGAACAAGTTACAACAGCTACTTAATCCAAGAAGAGAAAACAGTACTGATCGATACGGTTGATCACCGTTTTAGCCAACAATTTTTGCAAAACCTTGAAAGGGAAATCGATCTAGAAAGTATCGATTTTATTGTTGTAAATCACGCAGAGAAAGATCATTCCGGCGCAATGTCCGCCTTGATGGAGAGGATCCCTGACACGCCGATATATTGCACTGAAGCGGCGATAGACTCGATAGTGGGCCACCATCACCACCCGGAGTGGAATTTTAATACGGTAAAAACCGGCGATAGTATCGATATTGGGAATGGTAAGCAGCTTATATTTGTTGAAGCGCCCATGCTGCACTGGCCCGATAGCATGATGACTTACTTAACCGAGGACGCCGTCTTATTCAGCAATGACGCCTTTGGTCAGCATTACTGTGATGAACGCTTGTTTAATGATGAAGTTGACCAAAATGAGCTGATGGAACAGTGCTTACGGTATTATTCTAATATTCTTACCCCTTTCAGCCGTTTAGTAACGGCGAAAATAAAGGAAGTTTTAAGTTTTAATTTACCTGTCGATATGATCGCAACCTCTCATGGTGTCGTTTGGCGCGATAACCCTATTCAAATAATCGAGCAGTACCTTGCGTGGGCGGATGACTATCAAGAAGACAGAATCACTATTTTTTATGACTCTATGTCGAATAATACACGAATGATGGCTGATGCTATCGCACAGGGGATCCATGACGTCGATCCGGACGTCGCAGTAAAAGTGTTTAATGTTTCGAAACACGACAAAAATGAAATTCTATCAAATGTATTCCGTTCTAAAGGTGTGTTAGTTGGTTCTTCAACGATGAATAATGTCATGATGCCTAAGATCGCAGGGATGCTGGAGGAAATCACCGGGATGCGTTTTAAAGCGAAAAAGGCGGGCGCTTTTGGTAGTTTTGGTTGGACCGGTGGTGCCGTTGACCGCATCCACACGCGCCTTATGGACGCTGGTTTTGAAACGTCGATGAGCTTGAAAACAAAATGGCGTCCTGATCGCGATGGTATGGAGAAGTGTCGAGAGCATGGTCAGTATATTGCAAAGTTGTGGGCCAACAAACGCCCCTCTCGAATGCTACCGACGGCTGAGTCTTGCGAGAAAAACGACAAGCCACGACCATCGACACTAAGCCCTGAAAAGCCAAAAACACACCCTATCCAAGATGCAGAGCCGCCTCATTCTGCAGACTGTCAGTGCATGATTTGTACTGTTTGTAATTGGGTTTATGATCCTGCTGTGGGAGAGCCTAACCAAGGTATTGAACCTGGGACAGTATGGAGTGATGTTCCGGGATACTTCTTATGTCCTGAGTGCCATCTAGGCAAAGATGTTTTTACAACATACCAAGGTTAGGGAGCGAAAATGACTGAACCAATTATTATTATTGGCAGTGGCTTCGCTGCTTACCAACTGGTAAAAACAATTCGGCGTATGGATCGGGAGATCCCGGTGACCGTATTGACGGCTGATGATGGCCATGAGTACCACAAGCCGGATTTGAGCCACGTATTTAGTAAACAACAAACAGCGGACGATTTAGTGTTAAAATACGCTGATGTGTTCGCAGATGAATACAATATTACTTTATTGACTCAGACTGTCGTTGAGCATGTCGATACACAGGCCCATTGTGTACGCGCAAATGGTCAAAAGTATTTTTATTCAAAGCTGGTTTTTGCAACCGGTGCAACTACTTTTATACCTCCGGTTCAGGGGGATGCGGCGCATCAAGTAATGACAGCTAACTCTTTGACAGAGTTGCGCGCATTAGAGCCTAATGTGCGTCAAGCTCAGCGTGTTGCCATTATAGGGGGTGGATTAATAGGTGTTGAAATTGCGATGGATCTAGCGCGAAGCGGGAAATCCGTTGTGGTTGTTGAGCCTAATACCCACCTTCTTGGGACACTGGTTCCAGAGTTTGTTGCTAGACCGCTTGAGAGCCAGATGCTGCAACTCGGCACGACACTGTGCCTTGGTGAGAGTGTGGTGGAAGTCAATCAACAGGAGCAGTCGCTTTCACTGACGTTGCAGAGTGGCAAGAAGATTGCTGTGGATCTTGTTATATCAGCGGCTGGCCTGACGCCAAATACCAACCTTGCGGCACAAGCAGGCATTCAAGTGAACCAGGGTATTTGCGTTGATACATCGCTGCGGACATCCGCTAGCGACGTATTTGCGCTAGGAGATTGTGCCGAGGTTGAAGGCCAAATTAGGCCTTATCTACAAGCCATTTCTTTAAGTGCTAGTACGCTTGGTAAGCAGCTTCTTGACGTTGATGGCGGTTTAACGTTACCCGCTATTATGGTTAAAGTTAAAACCCCCAATTATCCCATCTACATGGCAGGTGATATCCATTCGGCAATATGCTGGGATATCAATATGGTCAGTTCGGGGATAGTGGTGCGAGCCTCTGATGACGCTCAGCAGCTAACTGGGTTTGTTGTCACAGGGGAGCAAGTGACTCAGGCGTATACGTTGTTTAGACAGTTGTCTAGGGCTATCTAGCCGATATAACTGGGGGAGCGGTTAGTTAATAATCAAAACTAACCGCTTTAACCAGGGCATAGAGCATTTGTCCTGGCTGCAGTTTGAGTCGAGACAACGACCGGCGACTGATCCTCGATAATATCGGTTGACCACTTACGTCCAACCGTAACAAGACGTTGGCGGGGTGCGTGTCGTCGCTCACCTCCATGAGCTGTGCCAATAAGCAATTATTGATACTTGATTGTTGTGGTGCTTCTAAAGCGATTGATACATCTTTTGCGTGTACCCTCGCTTTGATGATGCTGTGTGTTTCGACTTGCTGCAAAGGGACATGCAATTGTTGGTCATTGGATAAGTCTAGCACTGTCATATAGTCGTCTGTATGCTTTTTGACGGTGCAGTGAACCACCGCAGCCGCGTTATCATCTCGCGCTAAAGACAAATTTGTCCTTGTGAGCATATCTTGTGTTGCGCCATGTGCTAATACTTTTCCGTTATCTAACAGCACAATGTGATCGGCAAGTCTTGAGACCTCTTCAATGGCATGGCTGACATAGATGATAGGTATCTTCAGGGTCGATTGTAGTGATTCGATGTAAGGTAAGATCTCGGCTTTACTGGAAAGGTCGAGAGAAGCCATCGGTTCGTCCATAAGCAATAGGCTCGGGCTAGTGAGCAGGGCTCTAGCAATTGCGACTCTTTGTTTTTGTCCACCAGATAACTGGTGAGGGTAGCAGCGACTAATGTCGGTTAGTCCGAGGCTTTTTACCGTTGCTTCAAAACTGACATAGCGTTTTTCCTTGTCTACACGGTTGTAGCTAAATAACAAATTATCTTTGACGTCTAAATGAGGAAATAGGTTCGGTTCTTGGAACACATAACCGATAGGGCGTTGATGGGTGGGTAAACATGCATCTTGCGCTGCCATGTTTCCCCATTGACAATAACCGTCGCACTATCCAACGTTTCAAGCCCTGCAATACTGCGTAATATGGTCGTTTTCCCAGAGCCTGACCGACCAAAGAGCGCGGTCACCCCCTTTCCCGGCAAATGCAGATTAATATCCAATAGGAACTGGTCTCTGGCCAATTTCAATGCGACTTGAATGGTCATATAAAGCTCACTGGTTTGAATTTTTTATTCATTGTGTAGGTTGCCAATAGTAAAACAAATGACAAAGAGACAAGTATGGCTGCCAGTGTATGCGCGGCGTCGTAATTCATTGACTCGACGTGATTGTAGATAGCAATAGATGCGACTTGGGTTTGCCCTGGAATGTTTCCCCCAATCATTATTATGATCCCGAACTCGCCCAATGAATGTGCAAATGAAAGGACACCCGCGGTTAAAAAACCCCTTCGTGATAAAGGAAGCACAATATTGAAAAAACGATCCATAGGAGAGGCTCTTAATGTTGCGGCAACGTCTAATATGCCACCAGTTGCTGATTGAAAGGATGATAGAAGTGGTTGCATTACGAATGGTAGTGAATAAATCATGGAACCAACCACTAACCCAGAAAATGAAAATGCTAGATGATTGAAGCCCAGCGCCTCTAAACTTCCCCCTATCCATCCATTAGGCCCCAATAGTAGGAGGAGGTAGAAGCCAACACGGTGGGTGGTAAGACTAAAGGCAGCATCACTAATGCTTCAACGAAGATTTTTACACGTGACTGTGTGTTGACTAGCCACCACGACAGGGGTGTGCAAATTATGAGCAATATGCTGGTGCTCACGAAAGCGAGCTTTAGAGTGATAACCAGTGCAGTGATATCGTTTGGGGAGATCATTGCTCAATAATGCCTTTCTTGGATCGTATCAAGGTCGCTTGGTTTGCGATTAATGGTTGGTTTATTTTGTACCCTGAGTTCTTGATAATGGTTGTAGCTGTTTCACTGTTTCTGACCCAGCTTAGGAATTGAACTGCTGAATCAAAAATATGGGGCGTTTTTTTTGCGTAGTTTAAAATGACAGCTTGTTGCTCGATGGGTTCGTAAAGATGTCGAGGAGGTATCCAGTACGAGCCGCCAATGGCCCCATCACGGTCTTTTACTTGTGATAAAGATAAAAAGCCCAGTTCCGCAGCTTCTGATGCTATCTGGCCATAAGCTTGGCCGATGGACTGCGCCTTCACGATTTGTGTATTGCTATTTAAGTCCTCCCAGAGCTCAAGGCGTTGCATGATTTGTTTGGCTGCAAGGCCGTATGGAGCGACACGAGGATCTGCCATGGCGAGATGTTTGAAGGAATGTGTTTCAAGGACTTTATCTCCGGCGCTAGTGAGCAGATCGGTGTCTTGTGACCACAAAACAGGTATGCCAATCGCGTAGGTAAAGCGAGAGTTCTCAACCACTAATCCAGCTTTCTCCAACAAGATAGGACGTACTTTATCTGCGGAAAAAAATAGATGGTAGGGTGCTGCGTGTTTGATTTTTGCGAATAGAGAACCCGAAGAGCCAGAACTAATCAGAAAAGGTTGATTAAACTCTCGTTGATAGGCATGGGCGAGCTCATTGAAAGTACCATTAAAATTTGCTGACACAGCAACGCGAAGGGGAGCGGTGTCTGCCATCGTCGTACCAGAAAGAAAACAAAGTAGAGTTAACGTAATTGTACGTAAAGTCTTGTTCAAGTGCATATTTTGGGTTCCATCGAGGGTGTTCAATATTCTGTGTCAGCCAATGTTTCATAGGTCTATGTGATCATCTAGTCGGCCTTCGAAGTGAATGGTCAGCTGCGATAGCGTCAGGCTCCAGTTCTGCACTGGGTGCGACCAACGCTCAGACGCCTTTAATATACCCGCGTAGAGTAGCTTGAGCAAGCTGTTCTCATTGGCAAAACCGCCTTTGGTTTTGGTCAGTTTGCGGAACTGGCGGTGCACGGCCTCAACGGCGTTCGTCGTATAAATGGCGGTACGCACGTATTCCGGATATTTGAAGTAAGTAGAGAGTGTGAACCATTTATTGCGCCAGGACTTAATAACGATGGGGTATTTGTCACCCCGCTTAGCTTCTAAGTCATCCAGCGCGCTCTCTGCAGCGGATAATGTGACTG
>AQOF01000021.1 GCA_000565345.1 Salinivibrio costicola subsp. costicola ATCC 33508 = LMG 11651
TCTTTCTTCATTATATTCTTCATCAAAATATGTTATTAAATCACAGTCATAATGGCTATTCATAGAGTTCGCAATCATACAGTAGAAGAATGATAGTTTTGAAGATACGCTATCTTTATCTCCTATACGACCATCTCGTATCAATGGAAGAAATAATACACTTTTAAACACAAATGCATAATAGTCGCCCCTTTCTATTCCATACTCTATCCACTTTAACGCCTCACGAAGACGGTCTCTTCTTTTATATATAAAAGCCGCTTGATAAGCCCCATAAAGATTGCCATCCCTAGCTATTTTTTCTAAATAATTTAGGCGAGTATCTTCGTTAATATCAGACCAAAACCTGTCATCGAAGAAAAAAGTATAGCCTCTATTCTTATATAACTCACTCGCTAGCTGCTCATATCGATAATCCCGATAAAATGGAATATATTGCCACCAACTAGGGTCATGATATAAAAGGGCATACATTGCCTTTCCATCACCTTCTTCGGCGAGTCTCTCCCAACCTTCAATCGCTTTGTCGACCCATTTCTCATCACACGGCCAGCCTAGGTAATTACAATAAGATGTTGTCACCTTTGGCATATGGGTACCTGCAAGTGTCGCCATCGCCCAAGGGTTACCCCCTTCAGCCGCCTGTAGTAAGTTAGAACCTACATACAATGTTTCGGCAGTCTTAAACTGGGTATACGCCAACCAGTAGGCCGCATTAGCATCGCCATGTTCCGCTAAAGGTTTTAATACCTCACGAGCCTTTTTAAACTGACCTTGGTTTAATATCTCAATTCCTTTCGCCAACGTTTCTGCTCGAGATGTAAATGGAAACACACAATAAATGATTATTAATATTTTTAACAACTTCATATTAACCACCGATGACTCTTTGGAATCTTTTTATTTTCAATTCATTTATCTTTGAATTATCATTTATATGAGCGACGTCATACTCAACCACTTCCTGATTTCCTGATAAGTGGGAGATGAATCGCTTTTATAAGGAATCCAAGGTCTCATAGCATCAAGACGTTCGCTACAAAGGGAGCGTTCGTCGCCTCCAATGCTCGCTGCTCCATTTCGCGAATAAGATGAAAAGGAAGCAGTGCAATTTGCGTCAGAATAAGCTGATAGGCAATGCTACCGCTCAGTGGGTGTTGTATCACTCACTGAACAGTAAATATCTAAAGTACACACTCAACACTTGGAAAAAAGCTTTACACTTAAAACGAAACATTGGTCTTAGTCAAACAGAAAATCGTCCCCGAGCACATCCTCGAGCCTGACGCTATCACAGCTGACCATTCACATTCACTTCGAAGGTCAACTAGATGTTCACATAGACTATGAAAATTGGCTGACACAGAATATTGAACACCCTCTGCTGCACACAGTATTCGCGCTCGACATAGAGTATTGAACACCCTCCATTAAGGTCACATGATAATTTAAAATTGCTCTATAGATTCTTCCTAAAGCCTTTAAAGAATTCTACTGTTGTTTCGTCTAGATAAAGATTAGCCTTAAGCCCTCCGCCCTCTGTTTTGCACTTTTTTCTATACTACGAATTTCTTCTTTTGTAATTTCCTCACCAGTGTATCGAGAAAAATATTTTGGTTCCTTACTTCCCTCACCGTAGACATCATCAAAAAAAGTCTCTATAGTGCAATCATAACTTTTGTTAATTTCATGAGCAACCATACAGTAGAAATATGCTTTTTTAGATGTTTTCTCTGCTTCGGATCCTGTTTCATACTCTCTCATGTATGGAATAAAAATAATACTTTTGAATGTTAGAGCATTAAAATCGTTTTCCCTAACTCCATAATCAATCCAGCGTAAAGCCGTTTCAACATCACCTAAATCTTTATACAAAAATGCAGCTTTATATACGGCAACCATATTTCCTTTTTTAGCCATTTCTTCTAAATACTTCAAACGTATATCTTCATTAATCCAAGACCAGAAATGACTATCATAAAAAAAAGCGTAACCTTTATGGTTATATAATTTACTCGCCAGTTGGCCATAACGATAATCACGATAGATTGGAATATATTGCCACCAACTAGGATCATGATACAAAAGTGCATACATGGCTTTACCATCACCCTCTTCTGCAAGCTTCTCCCAACCTTCAATTGCTCTATCTACCCATTGTTCGTCACACGGCCAGCCCAAAAATCCACAAAATGATCGATCGACTTCCGGCATATCAGTGCCTGCAAGCGTAGCCATTGCCCAAGGGTTACCTCCCTCAGCAGATTTTAAAAGACTAGAACCAGCCTCCAGTGTATTGGATGTTTTAAACTGAGTATAAGCCAGCCAGTAAGAGGCTTTAGCATTACCTTGTTCGGAGAACTCTCTAAAGATTTCACTTGCTTCTTTATATTTCTCTTCATTCAATAACGACATTCCTTCATCTAGACTTTTTGCTTGAGAAAAAGCAGCAGAAAAGAAAGTCCCTAAAAAGATACAAATTAATAAACTAATAAGTTTCATCATCAATCACCAATTATCTTCCTGAACCCTTTTTTCTCGAGTCGAGTTTTGTTGGCTGTATCATCAGTATGTACTGAAAAGTATTCAACAACTTCTTGATATGCAGGTAATTGAATCACCCGTTTATATGGTATCCACTCTTTTAATATTTCATCAAGCCTATCTAAAAGGAAATGTTTTTGTCTAATAAACTTACGTGCTTCACCAAGATCCTCTACATTTTCCAAAGCAGCATAGGCATTGTCCCAATATATAATTATCTTATCAATATTTTCCGCATAGCGTTGCCATTTCACCTCTTCGGGAAGTTCCATGTCAATCTCTTCTCCAACCCTTTGCATGACGTTCTCGAACTTTTTCTTGGCATTGTCACTTACTGGGTGGCTCTCTCCTCTTATCCACTCTAAAAGCTTTGTCATCGCAGCCACTTGGTTGAGGTTATCTGTCGCAGCTTCTGAATCGTTACCCCAAAAACCTAGATCATGATAATGCAAAAGAACCGAAAAGAGCTTGGCGTAGGTCTCAGCCGGCATTTTCTTTATCCAATCTCGCTGACCGGATGTCTCAACGTCACTATTAATGAAGTTCGCCACAAAGGGAGCGTTCGTCGTCTCCAATGCTCGCTGCTCCATGTCTCGAATAAGATGAAAAGGAAGCAGTGCAATTTGCGTCAGGGTAAGCTGATAAGCAACGGCAACTGTCAGTAGCCTGTTAAAAGCATAAAAGGCTTCACTGCCATCGCTTTCATGGAATAGGCCAAAGCGACTGAAACTCGGGTGCTCCATCACATCTAACAACCGTGAGATAAATTCGTCGTAAGCAAGCGGGTCTAACTCAAACGCCAGTTTGCCAGAGAAACCCGCAATAGACGCGGCGCCAAAGTCGAAACGAAAAATTAAGCGACCATTATCTAAGGTACATTGCAAGATAAGTTTCGCTCCAACGCCTAACTGCGCGGTGAGGCTCGTGGCGAGCTTAAACAACTGTTTCATGTCCGAGCTACCCACATTTTTCCATAAGCATGCAAGACTGACTTGTCCACCTACCTCTGCACCAGCAAAGGCCGACACCTCAGTCTTTGCACCCGCCTTAATATTTCGCAGTTTACTGTCGTCCGCAAGCCCTAGGTCTTCCTTGCTTTCCAAACGCGTTGCAATAAAGGTTTGAGATGTCCGCAGACCTGGCGCTCCTGTGGCAGCATCTTGACCAAATCCAATCTCATTCGAGTATTTCATGCTTGCCGCTAACATACCGTGTACGACCGCTTCAATGTCGAAGCGAATATCTCCTAAGCTCACTTCACGACGCTCATTGTCAACGGTGTAATAGGGAACTTTGAGATCGTACATGTTTTCAGCTGGAATGGAGAATTTTGTCGCTAATTGGCCGCTGGCGAAATCAAGCGACGCCCCCAGCTGCGTGTTCCCCACTAAGTTTAAGTTGACGCTTTCAGCTGCTGCCTGCGCTGAATACGTAAATCGCATAAATTGTGCGCCACCGCTAACGTCCATCCTAACGGTGTTGCCGAAAATCTCAGTTTGTTGGGTTCGCCACGGTAGCACATACTCATAAGCCTCATCTAAAGCGACCTCTCCCCCCACGTTAGCTAATGCAAACGTCTTTTTAATTTCCGCATCATTACCCAAGGCGTCTCTTAAGGCGTCCTTGAATGCCTCGGGCTTTATCACTCCTTGCCCTGTTGGTAGCGTAGGTTCATAAACTCGCGCACAACTTTGCTTATTCCTTGCTGGATCGTTATCTATAACCGCACACGTTGAGCGTATATACATCGCTTCGTTTGGCTTGGAAGTGAGCGCACATTCAACAATCGTCGTATTCAACGCCATGGAGTCAGGGACAATTTGATTGTTCAAATTTTCTGGTGCCCAATCTTTGTGCTCATCCCAAAGCAATATGCGCTTTTTCTCTCGCACTTGTCCAATAAGGACCGAATCCTCCTGACCGTCTAGAATAGGTGATGATAGCCGACTCTTGGCAAGCGCTTCTAGCGCATCGAAGCGCTCTTGAATGTGCTCTGAATAAACAAGAAGCCTCCTCACATAGTTCGCATATTGTTGGTTTTTTGATACTAAGTCAGTAAAGGCAGCAATTCGCTTAGCGATTTCTTTGATTATGGTAATTCTTAATGCGTACGCAGAGTAGTAGCCTAACGTTGATATATTAAAACTTTCGATCAGTCGTTGAATTGTACCAATACTTTGACTGCCGATATTCTCTTGAAGAGAAGCGACAGCGTCCGCCCCATTAAATAACTCACTTTCATTTAAGCATTGTTCTTTGACGTAAAACCCAAACTGATTGAGCCGGTACATGTAATAGGCTATTTCATACTCTCCAGTCATGTATACAGGAGGTAGTGTCTCGTGTTTCGGGAGAGCGTCAAAAAAATCGACAATGCCTCTTAGGTATACCCTTCTTTGTTCTAGTGGGCGAGGTAGATCTGTAGAGGCGGTTACCTCATTTGAATTAGTGAAGTCACCGAGGGATGCATTAATACGACAATCTACTAGATCATTAATCAAGCGCTGAATATCTGAATCTCTGCTTGATGTATAGTAGTTCAACTTATCACTATATCTATAAGTCGCACCATCCTCTTCAATTGAAATCGTTTTTGCATGCTGAGCGGCGATCTTCTCCAAATCATCGATAAGCTCGATAACAATATCAAGACAGTCAGATTGTAGTTCCTTAACGATACTCGCGCGTCTTCTTGCGAAACGATTATCGACATCGGATCTTGGCTCTCTGACATTCACGGCGCCACGCCCAGTGACCACAATCGTATACTCTAAATAGTTATCATCACCGGTTTCTCGCCAACGACCCCGCTCGACATTCAGCTCTTCTATCCGTTCGTTAAAAGACGCATGAATATCGCGAACGTCCTCAATATCAGGAGTACTGGGAAGGAATTCAATATTTGAAGCCATGCTCATTTCTAAGGCTAATCGCGCTTGGAGAGCTTGCATATAGCGCTCTTTTAATGAAGGTTCATCTGGATGCTCTTCATCATACTTTGCCAAGAAAAACTCGTGTGGCGTCGCTTTTACTTGATCCATTACACCAAGTTTTTCTAGATTAGCTAATACTGTCTCTTTATCTCCTTGCACCGCCTCTTTACATAACTGTGCTTCTTTTTCAATAATGTCGTAGGCTTCTTGCGTTAGCAGATAGACACTTGGATGCGGTGCGCTTCCTTCTGCTGGATTATGAGGCACATAAAGCGCATCGACGTATTCAATCGAGCATTTTCTTTTAGTCAAATTATCGTTTGGAACAACGTCTAATGGCTCTTTTGTCTCAGTGGACTTATCATCCGGTGTCGGCACAGAAAGCGTATTGCCAACACGAATAGTATCGATATTCTTAATTCTATCGCTGTTCAGCTCTTGAAGAGAACTAACATCCGTATTAAACGCTTCAGCTAACTCAGAGAGAGTATCTCCTTGCTTTATCGTATACTCTTGGCTCATGCTAGTAACTCCTCAACGATTGAAATAGGCAAATAGACAGTGTCAACTTCCGTCCCTTTTCGGGGGTTAAATATTAATTGCGTGGCGTCTGATAATTCAGAGAATGCGGGAGATATGTACGCATAATGTGCCATCTGTAATAGCGACATCAGCACAGTTTGATCACACAGGCTAGCAAGGTGTAATAACGTCTTGGGCGAGTAGAAGCGCAGCAGATATTGACGTTGGTTTTCATCAAAGACAGTGATATTCGCTTGTAAGCTAGATACTTGCTCGAAAATACCTAGATGCTCTGGCATCGCAAAAACCACGCCACTGCTCGCCCACTGAGGCTCCGTCAGCCAACGCTGATAAACCGAATCTTCCTCACTGACCTTGGCGCAAATAGGGCTATTTACTAACTGGGGCTCCCATATAGTATCTCGATACAAAGGTATCCATTCTACGTTACCCTCTGCGCAATGCTGACAAATGTCCAGCACGCGATTTTTATCGATCACTAACAACCAATTCATCACAGAATCCTACTTACATGGGCAGTCTTTCAATGGACAAGAGCCGTCAGTCTGCCGTTGACATATCTCCATCATAGGAATATCCAGTTTCGCGATAGCGGGTAACGCACTCGTGAGAGACGCATCGATCGGTGCTGCTGAGTTGACAGGATCAGGAAGCGACTCCACCCCAAACGGGAGGGCGGCGACTTTGCCGCATAGCCACTGCCTGCACCGGGGCTGCCGCCTGAGTTGAGGTTAATCGCGGGGCCCACAAGGTGAACACCGCTGCCATCAATGCTGACAAAGCTGCCGCCGGCTTTGACCGTGATGCTACTTCCCGCCTCAATCACCACTTTTTGACCGGCTTTGATGTGAATTTCATTGCTGGCGTCATTCACCCATACTTGGCCAGCTTTGACATGCAGCGAGCCGTCTACAATCAGGGTTTGGTCTTGTTGAGTGTACTGGCGACTCTCTCCCTCCACGGTATGATGCGCATTGCCCATCACACGATGAAATTGGTCATTGTGCACCTGATGGTGATTGTCATGACCTATCTCGGTCACGCGGTCGTTTTCTACCTCGGTGT
This sequence comes from Salinivibrio costicola subsp. costicola ATCC 33508 = LMG 11651, assembly GCA_000565345.1. Classification (GTDB taxonomy): domain Bacteria; phylum Pseudomonadota; class Gammaproteobacteria; order Enterobacterales; family Vibrionaceae; genus Salinivibrio; species Salinivibrio costicola. Next base: position 7,086 of record AQOF01000021.1, read on the forward strand.
GCCAGTCTTTTTGCGCGTGTAAATACACTTGCTCACTGCCCGATTGGTCTTCGAAAGTGAGCTCGTTGTAACCCTCACCTTGATGACTCTCACTGCGCCAAACCGTCTTGGTTTTGTTAGCGGGCAAGGTATAAGGCGGCACATTGGTCGCGTGATACGTGCGGCCGGTGATAATCGGTTGGTCCGGGTCACCGTGCAAGAAAGACACAATCACTTCATGGCCAATACGGGGGATGGCCATCATGCCGTATTGGCTGCCTGCCCAGCCTTGGGCGACCCGTATCCAGCAACTGCTTTTGTCATCGCCGTTAGAATAGCGGTCCCACGGGAAGTGGACTTTCACTCGCCCGTGTTCATCACAGAAGATTTCTTCGCCATCCGGTCCCACCACGGTGCCTATCATGGGGCCATCCACTTGAGGTTTGGGTGTGGGGGTGGCACGCCACGGGATGGTGGCAGGGATAAGCATAAACTGGTTGTTGTAAGTGGTAGCGCCTTGGCCGCCTTCTTCTTCCAGTGCTTGTGGTTGGCTGCCTTGATGATGCACCCGCACCACTTGCCACGCTTGGTTCACGCCCTCATCCAGATGGTCGCTGATGGTAAAGCGATAGCCGGCCCGTAATGCCGGCTCATTGCTTTGCCCGTTGGCATGCTCGGCCTCACGGCGTAAGTACTCTAAGCGGGTTTGGTTAAATGCCTGGCCGGTGGTGTCGTCTTTAAAGCGGCCTGGAAAGTCAAAGTGCTCGTAGCTGTCGGTACGCTGGTAATCAATGCCATCGGCTTGCGCCGCTTGTTGGAAGCTGTAGCGCGGTTTTTTAAAGCTGTAGTCTTTTAACGCCGTGTGGCTAGCTGCGCCGCGGTGTGGCGTGTGAGCCCATCGATATACGGCGTATCGGTGCGTCCGCCGCTTAAGGCGTTATAGGGCACAGGACTGTCAAGCTGGGGCAAGCTGTCGGGCGCATCGGTCACTATCAGGGTATGGGTGGTGGCATCGTGCTCATGGTGATACACCAAGCCCTCTTCTGCCGCTAAGCGGTGGAAGAACGCCAAGTCACTTTCACGGTACTGCACACAGTATTCGCGCTCGGCATAGTCGCGAGTGAGCGAGAAGCTCACCTCCGTGACGCCCATTTCTGTGAGCAGGGTTTCTAGAATAGTCGGCACGGTTTGGTGCTGGAAGGTACGACTGTTTTGGCGAAGCGACAGACGATACAGGGCGGGCACCAAGGTTAAGCGGTAGCGGGTAAAGTGATGACCAATGTCACCTTGGCTAAAGGCACTGGCGATACCCTGCACCCGTTTGACCAGCTCGCCGTTGCGCCACAGCGTCAGCTGCACGGGCTTATCGACCACTTGCTCTGGCGTGAGGTCGGTATGGCGGCTCGCCAATGCCACCTCATACTGGAACCCATACACCGGGTTGCCATTCAGGCCAGCTTGGTGAGAGAGGCACTCGTCCCCTTGGTAGTCCACCACCACGAACGGTTGCGGGTCGAGCCCCGCCACGGTTAACGCTATTTGCAATGTCGCCATCTGTGTATCCTTCGCCCTGCTTGTTTACCCTGATACGTTGAGCCAGACCCTGCCGTCTGGCTCAACGCACCACAGCCCGCCCGTAAAGGCAGGCTGTTTGTGTCTTCATGTCGCCATGAAAGATTAGGCTTCGATTGGCTTGCGCCAGTCGTCTGAGCCTGAGGTGCCTGCGTTGACGTGGTCCCACGTCACTTTGCGGTAAGACATCGACACGGTCAGGTTTTGGGTGAAGTCTGACTTCGCCGGGTCTTGGCAATGGGGCATCTCGCAGTGAATGTCCACAATCGAGGCACTTTCCAGCTTGGTGGTAAAGAAGTTTTCTTGTTTACCTTCAATCGAGGTGCGGTACCACTTCAGCTCGACCGTTGACATTTTCTCACCCGACGCCAGTGCGTTATAAAGCAATGGCACCGCTTTGTTGAGTGCCACGGTGAATTTAAACGGCTTGTGCACACGTTGGCCAGAGGGCTGACCTGATTGTGGGTCCGTCGGCACGGTCACATTGCGGTCAAACTGCTGCACCAGCATTTCGTCTTCGTGGCCTTCGACAAAAGAATCACCGATAGAATCCGCGGTGCAGGCACCGGCAGTAATCAAACCCTGGGTTTCGCCTTCAATCGAGATATAACATGGCGTTGGCATAATCGCTCCTTTGTATGTCATGGAAGACACATCGCCACCGTGGCGGTGTGCCTGTTCGCTCTCTTAATCCTGCGAAATGCATGCCAAGTTTTTTACCATTACAAATCAGCATCTTAGGGTATGACTGACCAATTTTTTGCACGTGCCAAGCAACTTCTTGCCAAGCCAAGCAAAAAGTTGCTCAGCATAAGGCTAACGAGTCGATATTTGCGTTGTCATTTTCAGCGCCGTTTTTTTGAACCCGCTTTGCGTTATTGGTGGGTATATCCCACCAACAATCTGACTACGAGCGCTGTTTGCGTGCCCAATGGATGTAGTCTTGGATCACTGGCTCAGCGAGTAAAAGGTCGAGGGTGTGTAATGAACGCCCCAGGTGTTTTTCACTGAATTGACGATGAATAAAGGCGTGGCAAGGCCGGCATACCCAAATACCGTGTTCGCGCATGTAGGGTCGGGAAAAGCGCTTGGTGAACCATTTGTTGTTATGACAAGTTTTGGGGATCAAGTGATGGAAGGTCAGCGGCCTTGAGTGCTGACACAGAACACAGGGCGTTGAACAAAGCGGAAAGGCAGGCATACAGATAATAATACTTAAAAAGAGGGTCGCACCGATAACTGCGACCCTCGTAACCAGTATCTGGTTCAATTACGCGAAGTTGTCACGCAAGTATTCAATGATATCGTCCGATTCATACATCCACTGGGTTTCGCCGCCTTGGTCAATACGCAGACAAGGCACCATGCCTTTGCCGCCTTCGGTCTGTAGGCGTTGCCATTCTTCGGCATTAGCGTTCATATCCACCAGCGGAATATCTAACTTAAGCTCTGTCATGACTGCACGCACTTTATGGCAAAATGGGCAGTGCTCTTTGTGGTACAAACTTAGTCCGTTCAAATCAGCCATTATGTTTCCTTCTTGGTCATCAAGGCGGCTCTTCAAATACCACCAACTGTGTAAATTCACTCCACGTAATGATGGCATTGAACTTGGTCCCAACGCTAGTCGTTAGCCTGTTTAATTTCATAGTCATAGCTATCTATTAATCTTTCCCAGAGAAATTGTCTTATCTCGTCGTCGTACTACTATTTACAGTGTAAATTTATTGACAACGCGTCGATCTAACCAGGCACCTAACGAATAAATGCTCACAATCCTGACGCACTCCTGAACATATAGTGACATTGATCACATAAATTATTGCAGTTTAATGAAGCTCACCGTACTATCGATCCAAATGACATTTTTTGGGACAAGGGTCACACATAGGGTGGTGACACCTGCTACGGACGGGCAGATCGTTTTATCGAATTGAGGATAATATGACATTACCACGATCTTCATGTGCTGCACGTACGGTGCTTAAAGGCGCCGGACAATTTTTTGCAATCGCCCTTTACTTCGCAGGTATTGCAGGCATTGTTCATTACAGTGTCGCGTCGCACAACGTTGCTTCCGAATCATCATTGATTGAGCTTTCCCAACTGGGGCTACTCGCCGCGACCGTATTTGCGTTTCGTCGTGTCGCTAAGTTCAGTCAATCCCTTCACCACGCAGCTGGGCTAATGAGTGCCTTTTTTTTGGTATTAATGATCCGAGAGCTGGATGCCACACTTGATATGGTGATGCATGGTTTTTGGAAAGTGCCGGCATTAATTGTAACGGGGCTCGCCATTTGGCCCGCATTGAAACACTGGCGTGAAACCCTCACTAGCCTTGCGCACGCAATCCATTCAAGACACAGCACGGTTTTAATGATCGCATTAGCGCTGTTACTCGTGTATTCGCGTTTGTTTGGTATGGGCGAGTTATGGGAACAAGCGATGGGCGCCAACTACGTGCGAGATGTGAAAAATATCGCTGAAGAAAGTACTGAGTTAGTCGCTTATTCACTCATTTGGCTTTCGGCTCTCGGGTATCTTGTTGAGGCAAAGAAGTTGAGTTTCGTACCAAAAACTCGGCCAAGCTCAACGACAATCGAAAGTGATATCTCAGTCTAATCACCCTCTTCCCCAAATACTTATCTTGTTTTGACGTCGCCAGTGGGCGACGTCGCTGCTTAATGCTAAGATTGAAACAAATAGCATAGGAAGTCGAAAGCATGATGAGAACATTTGCGGTTTTTATTCTCCTTATGAGTGTCTTCGCTCACGCCAATACAGAGGATAAACCAAAAGCCGAACAGCTGGTGACAGGAAAGAACGAGGCTATTTGCAAATCGACGTTTGGACAAGAAATGATCAGCCAGCAAATGACATTCAGCAACCAAACGAACACGCAAAATATCCGTCGGATTGCCGAACGCAAGATTGCCGCAGCACGCAAAACATTTGCTGACACCGGTAGCTATTGTGATGCCGCACACGTGTTGTTGACATTCGAGCCAGAGTATCTGTCCGGTAAAGATGGCGACGCGCAATTTCGTGATAACTGATGTGCCATAGATGTGGCACTCAGCTTCTCGTTTTGATAGCCAATTACCCCCCCCCTTATCTACTACCCCGTCGATAGACGCTGATTGATACCCCATATCTAGTATTGGCTGTGGTACACTTCGACCACAACTTAACAAGGGGTATAACGATGAGAAAAACGCTATTGATTTTGGCTTTAACGGCGACACTAGTCGGTTGTGAAAACGATGAAGTGGGCGATGTCAGCTTAGGCATGTTCGCCATGAAAGACATTAAACTCAATCACCTTGTCGATCCTGTGGTCAGTGGCGTCACATGCCATGTTGCGTCTGTTGAGGCTGATTTGAGCTTTTCTGATCCAAGCGACAGCGCGATTTCATGCCGACAAACTGGCGAGATTACGCCCGAGATGCTTGCCAATATCGATAAAAGTACATCCGGCGAAATAGTATTTAGAAAGTCGAAAAGTATATTTTTTAAGTCAATGAAAATTCGTCGTATTTTCGATGCTAAAAATCAAACGCTTATGTATTTGTCGTACTCGACCAAAGAAACGTCAGGCAGCTTTAAACATAGTCTTTCGACGGTTCCGCTATGGGGAACCAAAGCCTACCAATCTCAGCCACAAAAACACTAATAACCCAAGACGTAGTCGTTATCTGCTAATACGCCACTCCTATGAGCGATCTTTTATGAATACGGTACAAACACAAATGGATGCATGGCTCGATGATGTCGTGATTGGACTAAATCTCTGTCCATTCGCCGCCAAGCCCCGTCGCAACCAACAAATTCGGCTAGATATCTGTTATGCAACGGATGATGACGCCATCCTCGAAGCGATTTATCACGCATTTGTGCATCTGACGCAGACAGACGCCACCATCACAGATACAACCGTGGTCGTCGTACCCGATGCACTAGCAGACTTTGATCACTACCTTGCACTGGTTGAAGCTACCGATGCGCTGATTGATCATTACGGTTGGCGTGGCCGGTTCCAGGTCGCGAGTTTTCATCCTGAATACTGTTTTGACGGCTGCGCCCCAGAAGATAGCGAAAACCTTACCAATCGCTCTCCTTATCCATGCTTCCATTTAATTCGAGAAGCAAGCATGTCGCGTGCGCTTGAGCATTATGGTCAAGATCCCGCACTTATCCCTGAGCGCAACGTTGCCTGCGTTGAAGCGCTGACACCCTCTCAACGTCAAACACTGTTCCCTTGGATAAACGATGATCAAAATTAAATGATGACCTGCGTTTGATTGAAGTGCCTACCTTTAATTGAAGTGTCAGCGGTAATCATCCATCGCCAATATTGGGTATGGCAAAAGTCGATCCCTGACTAACTTTGATAACGAAACAGGCAAGAATGTAAGACACAGTTGGCATTTCCGATGTCATCGACTTGTTGATTGACCGTGCGCATCTAAGGATACAAGGAGAGGAACAAGGGAGTGACTATGTCTTACAACAGATTTGAGGCCCCAGTTGGCTGCGTCATATTCGATTGCGACGGCACGCTGGTTGACTCAGAGAAACTATCGCATAAAGCCTTGGTGGAAACTTTCGCGACATTTGGCGTCGTGATTAGCTTACAAGAATCTCTTGATCACTTCGAAGGTGGAAAGCTCTCAGATGTACTGCAAAGCACGTGTGAGCGAAGCGGCGCACATATCCCTATCGACCAGCTCGAGCCGCGTTTTCGTGATTTATGCCATCAGTACTTTGAAGCGGAGCTGCAACCAATTAAAGGCATAGAAACGCTAATCAAGACGCTTAATCAGCAAGGTATTGATACCTGTGTCGCCTCCAATGGCCCTGTTGAAAAAATGGAACACGCATTAGCACTCACCAAGCTGCTGCCTTATTTCCAACATCGCTTGTTCAGTGCTTTTGACACCAACAGCTGGAAGCCTGCCCCTGATCTCCTTCACTATGCCGCAATGAATATGGCCTGCCCCACAGAGCAATGCATCTTTATCGACGATACCAACAAAGGGATCCAAGCAGGGATTAACGCACACATGCGTACTGTCCATTTTAACGCTAACCCCAATGTGCGGACGACTGATCATCCTTTAGTGACGCGCGCATTCAGTATTGAAGACCTAATCGACCTGTTGTGCTGATCCGCTCTTCTGGTTAGTGGATCGTCCACACAGCACAACTGCATGTTGCCGCCACCATTCTTGATCAATACGCACGGTTTGCCACGTGTCTGCTTGCGGTATCCGCCAATAGCGTGTCAACGTCAATGCCGGTGTGCCTGGCGCGACCTCTAAGCCAACACTTTGCGACGAGGCGAGCGCCTCCCAAGCACTTGACCAACTGACCTCAGCCATTGCAAGCGCCCGGTTAGTGCGTATCGTATGATCTAGCCTCGCCTTGTCACCAGTCTCCCACACAGCGGGGAAGAAATCAGGGTGCAGAAACGTCCGTATCCATCCCACCGGTAATTGCTCGATACATACGCGCCCCTCGCCTTCATACACTTGACCGAAAGGAGGAAGTAACATGTGATCGCTGATCGCAGCATCAGCCATCTTCTTGGTTTGAGCATGCCAAACAAACTGGCCACCATACGGTCCAAAATACTCCTGCCAATCGCTTAGCTGAGTCGGATCATAAGAACACGGCGTGGGTGCGACAAACCAACCTCGACGATCTCGCCGATACAAGCGCCCCTCTGCTTCTAATACAGCAAGCGCTTCGCGCAAGGTCACGCGCGTAGTCGAAAACGTCTCCGCGAGCTGTCGCTCCCCCGGTAACTTTTTCCCCGGAGCCAGTAGCCCGCGATCGATTTGTGTTAATAATTGCTGGCGAATCGCCATAAACTGCATCATCAAAGGTCACATCTGCTTGATGTTCATATTTTTGGTGTGATCTCTCTCAACTTGCTGTTAAAACCTGACCACAATGTCCAAGAATCAATCAGTGATTAAGATAGAATTGCCAGTCTACTTGCAATCGGAGCAAAGAACAAAAGATGCATCCAAGGAACGTACAAAAACTTTTCCCCACACGACTAGCCCAACGTCTTGTATGCACTTTACTTTTTTGCTGGCTTGGTTTTACACCGTTAGGCTATGCGGATGATAACCCGCTTTCTGACTATTTTATTGAAACATGGACAACGGCCAACGGGTTGCCGCATAACAGCATCAATGCCATTGAACAGACCTCTGATGGCTACTTGTGGTTTGCAACGTGGGAAGGCGTCGCTCGCTACAACGGACTCGAATTTGTCCTGTTTGATCGCGGCCCGAACACGCACATGCAAGACTCCGGTACCCGTGCACTCGCCACTGGACCTGATAACCAATTATACGCAGGGGGCGCTCGCGGCAGCCTAGTGATGCGCAGCGGCTTTTCTTGGCAGAACTTACCGGTGGCACCAAGCTTAATTAACGATGCGCTGCATGACCAGTCTGGAGGATTGTGGCTTGCTATAGAGGGGATGGGCGTGCTCTATTACACGTCCAAACAGCTGAGGCAGCCAAGCCCCGACCCTCAGCATTTTATTAAGACGACCAGTAGTTACCACTTAGCACAAACCGATCAAGGCCATATTTATGCCGCCACTGAGGACGGTGTTTACCAGCTTTCCAAACATGCCGGCGCCGCTCATCTTTCGTTTCACAACCTTTTTACCAAAGCATTTTATGTTTCCAGCAGTCAAGATGGCGCATTGTTAGTGGGATCTGAAAGCGGTGCATGGCGCTATAAAAACGAACGTTGGACGCCACTGGCAAGCGCATTGCTCAACCAAGCGATCACCATGGTCGAACAAGACAGCCGCGGGACCTATTGGTTTGGCACACTCAACCGTGGGATCGCACACCTGCGTGACAATCATCTCGACTTCCTGGATGGTCATCGAGGACTCCCGAATAATCGTATTCTTTCATGGTTTGAGGATAATGAGGCAGTATCTGGATAGGCACTAATGGCGGAGCAATGCGGCTTCGTTACGCCCCTTTTGTCACCTTAACCAAAGACAATGGACTCGCAGGTAACTACGTGCGCACCGTACTGGGAGGTGACGGCAATACTGTTTGGGCGGGTTCCAGCGAAGGATTGAGTCAGATTAATACGATAGCGGGCAACGCACGCGTACTCGCCGATAATATTTCCAGTCCTTAGTCTCGCGCATCGACAGCAAGGCGGACTATGGGTAGGGACTTATCAAAAAGGGCTCTACTACTGGCACCAAGGCTCACTCACGGCGGCCAACACCATCAATGACCAATTGCCAGATAGCGAAATACGAGCAGTTGTCGAACGTAATGGCGTCTTATGGGTGGGAACACCACGTGGCTTAGTCGAGTTTGATCAACACCAAAGCAAATCACCAACCGCAGCATCAGTGCCTTATCAAAAACAAGCTCTCTATCATAGCCAAAACAGTGCGTTACCTGGCAGCTACATTATGTCGCTGGCATTTGATGACACCGATAAGCTATGGATTGGCACCGGACGCGGTGCCAGCTATCTGTTAGAAAAGACAATCACTACGCTCGATTTTTCTGCACAAGAGCAGGCTCAACATGTTTTTGGCTTTTTCCACGAGCCGGGGTACGTTTGGATGGCCACCGATCGCGGTATTGTGCGCTATCGACAAGCTGACGGCCACCAAGCTTTAGTCGGCAGACCGCAGGGCCTACCAATTGATAAGTTCTTTCAAATTGTGAAAGGTGATGATCAAAGCTTTTGGCTATCCAGTAACCGAGGTATCTGGCGTATCAATTATGATCACGCCCATCAAGTTGCAGATAAAACACGCACGCGTATCGACTTTGAACATTACGATCAAAGTGACGGCATGCTGAACAGCCAAGCTAACGGTGGCTCAAACCCTGCGGCAACCAAAACATCACGTGGAGACATTATTTTTGCCACTGCCAAAGGCGTTACTAGCGTTAATCCGACTCGGTTATCCCAACTACTGAGTCACCTTTTACCCATTGTCATGCAGACCGTACGATTCGACAGCAAAGACATGAACCCTGAAACGACGGGAAAGGCACCAGCGGGGACCAACCGTATCTTGTTTTCCTATGCCGCCCTCGGGTATACCATGCCGGAGCAAATCCAATATCGAACGCAGTTAGAAGGGTTCGAATCTGATTGGGCATACCGCCCTGAAAACCATACTGCCGAATATACGAACCTACCACCAGGTGATTACACCTTTAAAGTAAGTGCTCGCTATCCTTATAGCGACTGGAGTGATAATGTGCTCAGTTATCACTTCAGCGTTATGCCATCACTGTGGCAACGCGCTGATGTGCGAGCGCTAGGCTTTTTACTGGCTGTGCTTACCGCCTACGGCGCGTTTATGTGGCGTATTCGACACATGAAGAAAAAAGCCATCCAACTCGAAACGTTAGTTGAAGAGAAAACCCAGGCCTTACAAGCCCAAGCCGATGACTTCGAACGAATGTCTAAAGAAGACGCCCTCACTGGACTGGCCAATCGACGAGCCTTTGATGAATATTGGCATCAGGTATTCGAAGAATCGCGCCAATCCGGGACAGATTTGCAAGTCGCGATCTTAGACATTGATCATTTTAAACGCATTAATGATCACTATTCTCACCTGGTGGGGGATCAAATTATTCAGCGAGTCGGTAGCTTACTTCTTCGCGAGCAGACACATTTGCGTCATATCGCTCGTTGGGGCGGTGAAGAATTTACGCTTTTATTAGCGGGAACGCCTGCAGACGGTTATCGCTATTTTGACGGCTTAAGACGCCGAATTGCGGCGTTAGATCTAAACGATATTGCTCCCTCGCTTAGTATTACCGTCAGTATTGGCGTGGCAAGTAACCACCAGGCATCAGACTATGTCGATGGGTTAAAGAAAGCCGATCAAGCCTTATACCGGGCCAAACGCGATGGACGTAACTGTGTTCGCCAAAGCAATGATACTGCGTGATGATGATGTAAAAAGGGAGCGTTAAACGCTCCCTGATAAGTTTCACATGCAAGATAAACCAATGGGCTTATACGCTCATTGCGTTTAAGGCATAGTCTTTAAGCTCTTTTCATATGATTCATATTGTTTAGTAACAGAATCAGTTGGCCCGCCCGTCAACTTACTTACGATAATGGCACTCAAGCCCGCAAACAAGAAGCCAGGGACGATTTCATACAAATCGAAGATACCGCCAGGTATTTGTTTCCAAACCACCACGGTAATCCCGCCCACAAGAATCGCAGCCAACGCACCATTGCGGTTCATGTCACGCCAGAATAGGCTGAGCAACAAGGCAGGACCAAATGCGGCACCAAAGCCAGCCCAAGCATAAGACACCAGACCCAGAACAGAGCTATCAGGATCCATGGCTAAGCCAAGCGCAATCGCAGACAGCAAGATAACCGCACCACGACCGACCATGACCACTTCTTGGGTCGATGCGTCCGGACGGAAAACTTGCTTGTAAAAATCTTCCGCGAGCGCAGACGACGATACCAATAGTTGAGAATCTGCTGTACTCATAATCGCCGCTAAAATTGCCGCCAACAGGATACCTGCAATCACTGGATGGAATGCCGCATTGACCAACAACATGAAGATTTTTTCACCGTCAGCCAGGGTGCCTGACATATCATTCTGCACGTACAAAATACCCACTAAACCGATCAAGACCGCACCGACCATGGATAATGCAGACCAACCCACTGCGATACGACGCGCCGTGGTAATGTCTTTATTGGAGCGAGTCGCTTGGAAACGCGCCAAGATATGTGGCTGGCCAAAGTAACCTAAGCCCCAGGCCGCCAAAGAGACGATACTGATCCAAGTGAGTGGCTCACCATCTACATCACGCCATAACGTCATCAGCTCAGGGTTGATTGCGGCAACATCACGGCCCAATTTGAAAATGCTGCCGTCCATGATAACAAACGGCACGATCAACAAGGCCGCGGCCATCAACAGTCCTTGCACCAAGTCAGTCCAAGATACCGCCAAGAAGCCACCAAACAAGGTGTATGACACAACACAAATCGTGCCAATCACCACCGCGGTTGTGTAATCAAACCCAAATACCGTGGTGAACAGTTTACCCCCTGCAACCAAGCCTGAGCTGGTGCAGAAAAGGAAGAAAAGCAAAATGAAGAAAGCAGAGATGGTTTGCAGCAATTTTGATTTATCCTCAAAACGGCGAGCAAAAAATTCCGGTAACGTCAGCGCGTTATCTGCTTCAATACTGTAAGTCCGCAGGCGTTTGGCACAAATTAACCAGTTAAGATAAGTGCCCGACAACAAACCGCCCGCAAGCCAAAGTGATTCCATTCCCGCAGCGTAGGCATAGCCAGGAAGCCCAAGCAGCAACCACCCACTCATGTCTGATGCCCCTGCTGACAACGCAGCGGGCCATGGGCCTAACGACCGGCCACCGAGGAAATAATCTTCGGAGTTAGAAGTCCGTTTGTAGGCATACACACCAATGGCAAGCATCATGATGAGATATGCCAGAAAGGTTGCACTGATGGCATAGCTATTGTCTATCATATGTGTCCCTCAATTGCATGGCCCCAATTGGGGCCATTTCTGGAAAGTTAATGTTCACCACTACCGAGTTCCAGAAGCGTGGCATTACCACCTACAGCAGTGATATTTATGGTTCGGGTGCATTCGGTCACGAAACGCAACACATAGTCAGGGCTACCAATCACTGAATACTGCTCAGTGTCGGTTTCCGCAACCAGTGTCGCAATCACACCCTGTCGTTGTGCGAGCTGACGATTGACGTCTCGCACATGTTCTTTGGTTCCAGTCGTCGCTACGCCAACGACCTGCGGATGCTTGAATAGATCACTGCACACCTCAAGATCGACACGTACAGCAACTCTATCTGGACATCCAGCTTTAACAAGATCCGCCATGACCGCGTCGGCATTGTCCGCATGCGAACCTTCCACGCTCACGACGACACAGTTACCCGCCACCAACGCAGCCGCTAGCTGACCACACAAAGCAACAGACGTCAGCGACGCATCACCTGTCATGGCGATAGTCCCTCTTCCTGCCGTATACAGCTCGTTCGTTTCACCTGTCGGGCCAGGCAATTCGTGTACCTTATCGAGCAAGCGCTGAGCGTTCTCACACTGAAAACGAATCATCTTCGCTGCATGGGCAAAGTCATCGCCGCGAGCGGCGACCGTGTCAGACCACCGTTGCAATAACGCAATGCGACCGGCGACAGTTTGATCATTCCAGTCTTCCCAAACCGCTTCACACTGCTCTAAAACGCTATTTAATTGATGCATGACGCTTCTCCTGATCCTGATATCAACCGACTTGTTGCACGTTTACTGATGCTTGCGTAAAGCGATACAGATAGTGTGGTCCACCCGCTTTAGGCCCAGTTCCCGATAAGCCGCGACCGCCAAAGGGTTGAACGCCAACGACAGCGCCGACCTGATCACGGTTGACATAACAGTTACCTACCCGAGAACGATGCTCAATATGGGCGCAGGTCGTTTCATTGCGGCTATGCACCCCCATAGTTAAGCCAAAACCTGTTTGGTTGATATCATCAATCACCTTATCGAGCGCATCCGCGCGATAGCGAACAATATGTAGAATGGGACCAAAATGCTCCTCACTCAGTTGATCAATACTGCGGATTTCAAACGCCGTTGGTGGCACAAACGTTCCTTTATCACAATCTTCAGAGAGTGGAACTTGCGTGACCAACTTACCGCTGCGCTTCATCTGTTCTATGTGAGCAAGAAGCTTGTCTTTCGCCGTTTGATCAATCACCGGCCCCACATCGGTTGATAGCCGCTCTGGGCGTCCCACAGACAGCTCCGCCATCGCCCCTTTTATTAAGCCAATCACGCGGTCAGCAATGTCTTCTTGAATATAAAGCACACGCAACGCTGAACAGCGCTGACCTGCAGAGGCGAAAGCAGAACGCAATACATCGCGCACCACCTGCTCGGGCAATGCCGTACTGTCCACTAGCATTGCATTCTGCCCCCCGGTTTCCGCGATAACTGGCACAGGATCGGCATCGCGCTCTGCCAAGGTGCGGGTAATACGCTGTGCTGTTGGTGTGGATCCGGTAAATGCGACCCCTGCAATACGCGTATCCTCGGTGAGAGGCGCTCCCACCACAGGGCCACTGCCAGGTAATAGCTGAATCACCCCAGCAGGGATCCCAGTGTCTAACAGCAACTCAATCGCGCGATAAGCAATAATAGATGTCTGTTCGGCCGGCTTAGCCACGACAGTATTACCGGCCACAAGCGCCGCGCCAACTTGGCCGAGGAAAATCGCTAATGGGAAGTTCCAAGGGCTGATACATGTAAAGACACCGCGTCCTTGATAGGTCACCGATTGTGCTTGTCCATCGAAGCCTTGATAGGCCAGTGGCTCCGTTTGCAACGCTTTAGCCTGCTCGGGGTAATAACGTAAAAAATCGACGGCCTCTCGGACTTCATCAATGCTATCGTGGATAGTTTTACCCGCCTCACGATGACAGATCGCCACCAGCTCACCCAAATTTGCTTCTAGTTTATCAGCAAGGTCAAGTAAGTACTTACCACGCTGGCTAAGCTCGGTACCTCGCCATGTCGGATAAGCCTGTGCCGCAATATCGAGGGCGTTATTCACCTGTTCAGCCGTTGCCCAATCAACGTGACCTACGGACTCATTGCGATCATAGGGAGCGGTTATCTCGTGCGTATCGCCTTTCAGACGCTGACCGTTAACAATGGGGCCAGCCTGCCATTGGTACTCGCCCATGAAGGGAACAACACTGTCCTGGAAGGGTTGCCATTCTGATTCGATATCCGTCGCGACACCTTGCGAGTTTTTACGGGCGGGCCCAAAAATATCTTGCGGCATAGGAATGCGATCGTTGTGCAAGGTGTGATTTGCACACAAAGTATCAACCGGATCGGCAATCAAATCGTCAATCGGGCAACGTGCATCAACCAAACGATGTACAAACGAACTATTGGCACCGTTCTCTAACAAACGGCGAACCAGATAAGGCAACAAATCTTTATGGCTGCCGACTGGCGCATAAATACGCACTTCGGTGTTGAACAAGGCTTTGGCGTGATTGTAAAGCGCATCGCCCATGCCATGTAGGCGCTGGAACTCAAAGTCATTATGTGTCGCCATAGACGCAATCGCCGCAATCGTGTGGGCATTATGGCTGGCAAATTGCGGATAAATCAGACCGCGTATATGCTCGCTAAGTAGGAAGCGTGCACAGGCTAGGTAAGAAACGTCTGTCCCTTCTTTGCGGGTAAATACCGGATAACCGTGATGCCCAGTTTGCTGACACAGTTTAATTTCACTGTCCCAATAAGCGCCTTTTACTAACCGCATTGGGATCACATCACCTTGTTCTTTTGCTAAAGCCGCTAACCAAGTGATCACAGGTAGCGCGCGTTTAGAGTAGGCTTGCACCACTAAACCAAACTTACCCCAACCTTTCACCACAGGGTCGCGATATAGCTTTTCAAACAGCGCAAGCGAAAGCTCCAACCTATCCGCTTCTTCCGCATCAATGGTGATCGCAACATCTTTTTCACGCGCACGTTTCAGCAAAACCAGAACCGTCTCAAACATTTCTGTCATCATGCGATCTTGATTTGCCGCTTCATAACGTGGATGCAAGGCAGACAACTTGATTGATACGGATGGTGACGGTCCTTGATAACTGGCTTTCGCCTCGCCGACGGACTCAATCGCCTGTAAGTAATCGTTGAGATAGTCTTTGGCATCATCTTGAGTTAATGCCGCTTCACCGAGCATGTCGAACGAGTACGTAAAGCCATTCGTGCGCGGGCCTTCGCCGTTTTTCTGCGCCTCATCAATGTCACGCCCAAGCACAAACTGATGACCCATGATTTTCATCGCTTGATGCATCGCTTGGCGAATCACAGGCTCTGACATTTTATTCACAAGGCGATTGATCACTGACGCCGGTTTGCCTTCGGTGCTCTCATCTAAGGTCACCACTTTACCTGTTAGCATTAACCCCCAGGTGGAAGCGTTGACAAATAAGGAATCAGAGTGACGCAAATGTGCTTTCCAGTCAGCAACACTGAGTTTGTCACGAATAAGCGCATCAGCAGTATGCGCGTCGGGGACCCGCATCAGAGCTTCGGCAAGACACATCAACAGAATGCCTTCCCGTGTGTCTAAACTGTATTCCAACAACAGCGCATCAATCATTTGTACGGCTTTTTTATCAGCACGTACCCGCTCAATTAACTGAGTCGCTTGACGACGTGTTTGCTCTCGCTCATTTTCTGAAGCTTGCGCAAGCGGAATGAGTTCTTTCAGCCACTCACTTTCGTCAACACAATAAAGCGGAGAGATTTCAGACCAAATCTTCGCTATTGGGCGCTCGATAAACGAGGGCTGCATAGCATCGATGGCTTTAAACATAGCGGTATCCTCACTCACGTCCTCCCAAACTCGGGCAGGAAAATGTTACGTCATTGTTACTCTGCGATCGATTCTATGCGTGGTCTATCAGTAAGGTCTTACAAAAAACACCGGCATTATTGCAAAATCCTCCGATGATTAACAAATAAAGCCGCCGATCGCTATAGAGGCGTAACAAATGATCGGCAGCTGGGTCGATGTGGTGCAACGTAATGCTGGGTAAATTGCGATAATCTTTGGCTTAAGGTGTGCATTTAAACCTGGCGGGCGACAAACCAAAATAGCGCGAAAACGCATTAGTAAATCCACTTTGACTAGAAAAACCACAACTGTCTGCAATTTGAGCCATGGTCAGATCACTGTCTTTGATAAGCTGCTTTGCCATTGCAAAGCGTTTATCCAGTACATATTGATGCGGAGTGGTCCCGACTTGTTGTTTAAATAATTGATGAAACTGGCTTTCTGCCAAGAAAACACTGCCCGCTAATTGCGCAACTGTGATCTTACGGCTGATATGCTGATGAATATAGCGATCGATAATATCCATATTTAATCGATGGCCATCGCGACGAGGAGAGACATGATCCCGGAAGTGACGGTGCAACACACACATTAACGTATCGGCACAGGCACGACTGAGCAAAGGATCGGAGGGATTGGCAATCATTTCTGCCGATAATGCTTTGATCAGTATTTGTGCGTGAGTATCCAATTGAAAATAAGGCTCACGAGCAAATAAGCGCGCAATATTTTCATGCATTAACGCTTGCTCTGACCATTCTTGCGAAGGAAGGTTAATCACTAAAATTTCGTTTCGTCCCACGCCAGTAAAAGCATGTTCTTGAGATTCCGCGACCAAACAGCCCTGTCCTGGACCAATAAGACTTCCTCGTCCACCAACATCAAACTCCGTTTGCCCCTGCAGCCCAATGACCACTTGTTTGTAGTCATGACTGTGGTGCCGTGGCTGTCTGGGTAAGGCAATGACTTCTGAAACCTTCGGTGATGCAGCCATTATGCTCCTCCCTTATTCACGATCTTTGGCTCATCGTCTGTTAACCCTTCTTTATTCTGGCACGCTTTCTTCCCATTCGCGAATGCTTCTCTGTTCTTAGCTAACCATTGTTCTCGGCTAACCATTGTTCTCGGCTAACCATTGTTCTCGGCCAACTATTGTTCTCGGATAACTAATAACTAAAACGACCAATCACACAGGATGTGGTTTCCATCATGGCAATTTTACGGAACTATGATCAAGTACCGCATTTTTTACGACGAATGTCATTTTGACCTTGAAAATGCGAAGGATCCCTCATGTTTTTACGATTGATCATCGAAAAGGCAAGACTAACAAGGTCAAAAAAGACGATAAAAATCTAACCAAACAACTTAATATCAATGCGTTAGTCAAGGTTCGATGGGGACAAGCCTCTCTTGATCATCGTTTCGGTGCGATCGCGGGCGATCAACACTTGATCATTCTTCCGATTTAATCCGTCATCATGCAATCTTATTTGAAGCATGGGACCGCTTAAGGTAATCTTCCATAAACCTAAAACCATGAGCACAGTTGCACCGATCACGTCGCAGAATGCTGACTGCCGTCAAATAATTAACACGGTTTGCGTGGCAACACGGGTTTCCGTGATAGTCTACTTTTTGGACATAGGTATTATTATTGCGACATGCGTAAGCAAGGGAACTATGACAACGAAATATTTAAAAGCGTTATGCTTAGCGCTCCCTCCCCTACTGCTAACCGAGTTGGCGTTCGCTGAAAACGCGTCTTCCGCTGATAATCTCGATCCGGTCAGTGAGTTGGTAGAGAAACTCCGTGATAAAGAAGATTCACTGGCGTCTCGAAACGATGAACTGGCTCTGCAGCAGGCGAAGTTGGATGACCTTCTGGTTAAGCGCGCGACGTTAGAAGATGAGCTGAGCAACCTGAAGCGCAAACGCAGCAATGCAAAAGCAGAGCTCGATGCAAAATTTCAGGATTTAATTGCCGATCCGAGCACAGATATTAGCCCGTATCAGCAGGCCTACCAACAAACATGGCAGAAGGTGAATGATCAGCAGCGCGAACAGGCTGCCAACGAAACCGCGATTATTGAGCAGAAAAAACATCTGGCACAACTCGAGCGTGAGCAAGCATTGCTGGCAACGACGTTAGAAAACTTGCATGAAGCGATGCGCGAAGCCCGTGCAGAGCGTCTGCGCAAAGAGCTAACGCAGAAAGACACCATTGAGGTTGTCCATATCCTGACTTGTTCGCCAAACATGACATTGTCTTCCTGTGCAAATCAAGGCAAGACCTTGACCATGCAGAAAGCCATTCGAGAGTTCCGTGGTCAGGTAACCAACTTTGTTACCGAATCAGACGCTGTGAAACAAAATATTGATAACGTGGCATTCAATATTCACGTGACTAACAGCGAGATCGTGGACGCGGGCTTTACCGGTGGCACGGATTACACTACTCGGATAAAAGCAGAGCTGGTGAGTCGTCCGGATAAGACAGCCTCATGCCGTTTGCTTGATTTGGAAGACAGATACTGTGTTGAGACGACACAAGCTCAAAAACAAGCACAGCGTAAGCAGCAGGCAAAACGTTGGGTAAACGTGACTGTCCGCTCTAACCGTTATGATGACAACGTAACCATCAACGATGTGACTTATGGCAGTACACCAGTCGAGCTGATGTTACCGGTTGGTAATCACGATCTGACGGTGACCAAACCCGGCTTTATTCCCTATGATCGAGAAATTTATCTAGGTAAAGATCAAGTGGTTTGGGCTAAGCTTAGAGAGCAGCCAAATCAACCGCCCAGTCCAGGCAAAAAGTTTACTGACCCCGTTGCAAAAAACCTGGAAGCACCGCAAATGGTCGTCATTGGCGCCGGTGAGTACAAAGTGGGCCCTGATGCGCGCGAAAACGTGGCAATTCAGCAATCATTCGCGATAGGCGCCACACCTGTCACCGTCGAGCAGTTTGATGCCTTTGTCACTGCGTCTGGGTATGTCACTGCCGCGGAACAAGGCAATGGCTGTAATACGCTGGTAAACGGTGAAATCAGTCAAAGTTTAGAATCAGATTGGCGTCAGCCAGGCTTTGATCAAGCGGCTGATTCGCCCGTTGTGTGTGTTAACCAAGACGACGCCAACGCCTATATTGATTGGCTCAGCCAGCAAACTGGGCAACATTATGCACTTCCTAACGACGTTGAATGGGAAGTCGCGGCACGCGGCGGCACGGAAAGTGACTATTGGTGGGGCAATGACATTGGCGTGGGAAATGCGAATACCGGTTGGAGCGGCACAGTCTGGTCTAACGATCGTACCTCCCCCGTGAAAAGCTTTCCGCCTAATCCATTCGGTGTTTATGACACCGCGGGTAACGTCTGGGAGTGGGTTGGCAGCGACACGCCGCTTGCACGTGGTGGTGCTTGGAACTTCTCTCCTCAGCGCTCACGTGCCTCTGAGCGTCTAGAGTTGGGTGAGAACACCAGTGCTAATTACCTTGGTTTTCGAGTTATCAGACACATTAAAACTCGCTAAATTAAGCATTCACCCACATATAAAACAAACGCCGCTAAAAAAGCGGCGTTTTTTATATCGGACGTTTCTTACTTACGCTTACTACATTTACCCACCCAAAGTTAACTCGCCTATTACCGGCTCTGCCATCTTGCAGCATAACAATCTTGATATTAAGTTGCTTTATCCTGTGTCAATAGGTCAAAGCCCCCCTACCCAACATCTAATCTTCTAGATATAGTAAAGCTCGTAAACGCAATTTGTCCCGATAGACGCGTTTGCAGTTCCTAACACTGTTAGGTGCAGTCAGATAAGGAGCTTATATCAACTACCCTCATGGTATGAGTGAATTATCTAGACAACCTCTTCTACACGTCGTACAGGATAACTCCTTCGGGGAAATCTTGTCTTTGCCGGCTTTATGCCGGCTTTTTTTTATGCTCCAATAGCTTGTCGACTTTTCACTATCGACCCAGAATCGTTACTCTCAAAACAATAATAACGCGTCGGTAAGCTATATGAATCACCCGCTCTCTCCCTCCCCCGTGCCTCCAGCTTTGTCTATGCTTGAGCAGCTCCCCGGTTGTTGGGGCTGTAAAGACACGCATTCAGTGTTTGTTTATGCCAACACTGAATATTGCCGGCTCATCGGCCTCGAACAGCCACAAGACTGTATCGGTAAAACTGACTACGATATGCCTAGCCCTACCACACGGTTTGCGCATCAATTTCAGGCTCAGGATCATTACGTGATGGAAACGGGTAAGCGTCTTCGTGTACTCGACATTCATCCTTACGCGAACGGCCGCTGGTACGCGCACTTATTTACAAAAACGCCTTGGTATAATGACAAGGGCGAAGTATGCGGTGTGATGTTTTGTGGCCAAGAGCTGAGTGATACCGCTATTTTAGAGGTGGGTCACTGGATATGTCATGCGGTGACACATCCGGAAGACGCGCAAACGGATCATCACCACCACCAATCACATATCCATCTCACTGCGCGTGAGCAGGAAGTTCTATTCCTTCATTTACACGGCAAAAAGCCGCAGAGCATTGCAAACACCTTATCCGTTTCCGTCAAAACCATCGAAAACCACTTTGCGCACTTACGCGAGAAGTTCGAGGCTGACTCCAAAGCGGCGCTACTTGAACGCGCACTCGCGCAAGGGTTTGGATCTGCAATACCAGAAAGCCTGTTAACCCAACAGCTCTCTATCGTGCTTCGAGATTAATGACACAAAACGACAAACAAAGAGGCCAATATATCGCTATATTGGCCTCTTCCGCAGGTTTACGGTGCTAAGCGCTCAATGTCCCAGCTTTCATCTTTTTGCCGTTGATACAAGAATCGATCATGCAAACGATGCGCACCGCCTTGCCAAAACTCAATGCTCTTAGGTATCACACGATAACCGCCCCAAAAAGTGGGGACCGGCACTTCACCTTTCTCAAACTGCTTTTTCAGCTCTAAAAATTTTCCCTCTAGCGCCGATCGCGCAGACAATCGTTCACTCTGCTTACTCGCCCACGCCGCAATTTGGCTCTCCTTTGGACGAGACGTAAAATATTTAAAAACGTCTTTTTTACTCAAAGGCACGGCTTCACCCATAATGTGGACTTGCCGCTCGATAAAGTGCCAGGGAAAATGCAAACTAATTTGGCTATTTTCCTTGAGGTGTAGCGCTTTGCGACTGCCTAGATTGGTATAAAATACAAAGCCATCTTGGTTAAAATCTTTCAATAACACGATGCGTTGAAAAGGCTGCCCATGCTCATCAACAGTCGCAATCGTCATCGCGGTCGGATCGGGCACCTGAGTATCAATCGCTTGCTGCAGCCAGTGCTCAAACAGATCCATTGGCGTACTCGGCAAATCGTCGCGACGCAATCCCCCTTTTGTATATTCTCGTCGAATATCGGACAAATCCATTGCTCTCTCCCATTCATTTACTTTCCACTATTTTGCGCAGGAAAACGCTGATTAACAAGTTGATTTTCATCTATACATGGCGCCTACCAGGCGACTTTTTATGGTTTAACCAAAGTCACCCTATTCCTAGCAATACGGTGAAAAGTGGCTCGCTCATCTAGACTAGAAGGTACCCACACTGATACGAGGAAAAGGCCGTCAAGGCGCAGTATTGTCGACATTATTTTGATATCAGTAAGTTGCGTTTTTAGAAAGCCATCTTGCACTGCTATGACTCATGTTTAAGGTATGGCAAACTGAGTAGACCTTGGTCAAATTAAACTATGTTTGGACATAACGACGCATCAAGCGATGTCACTAAGTCCTTAGAAGAGAGAGACAATCAGTAATGAAGCGATGGCACATCATTGTCCTGATCCTGTTTATCTCATTTGGGACGGTTGGACTGACGACAAAGGAAGCACACTGGGTCGATAAAGTCGCTAACTTTTACGGTGATCGTGCAGGTAAACGCGTTACCGCATGGCGGAATATGGTCGAAAATAGTCAAGATGTATCAGAGCTCGATAAGCTCGACCGCGTCAATGATTTTTTCAACCAACTGTATTTTGTTGATGATATCGACTTGTGGGGCCAAAAAAGACTACTGGGCAACGCCGCTTGAATTTCTTGGTGCTGCTGCTGGCGATTGTGAAGATTTTAGTATCGCTAAGTATTTTTCGCTACGAGAATTAGGAATCGATGATAAAAAGTTGCGGCTTGTTTACGTCAAAGCCATCCGCCTTGACCAATTCCATATGGTCGTCGCTTATTACCCAACCCCTTCTTCCGAGCCGGTGCTATTAGACAACTTAGACCCAGAGATTAAACGCGCGTCATTACGCCGCGATCTGTTACCTATCTATAGTTTTAATGGTAGCCGATTATGGTTAATGAAAGAGCGTGGACAAGGTGAACTAGCGGGCAACGCCTCAAGGCTTGGCCTTTGGAATGATTTGCGCACTCGTGTCGAGTCGCTAGAAATGCAAAAACCGATTAGACAATACGATAGGTAAACACCGATGACGTTATTCAATCAAATATTTACGTGGATGCTGGTGATTTTCTTCTGCATAGTGCTGGGCGTCTTCGGTATAGAACTCAACACCACGCGGAATTTTTTACTCAGTCAACAAACCTCTGATGTCAACAATACCGTGAACTCAATGGGGCTAGCGCTCGCACCCTACCTTGAATCGGATGATAAGGTGGCAGCCGAATCAGTGATAAACGCTTTTTTTGATGGAGGATTCTATCGTGAAGTTAATCTTACCTTGTTGTCTGATAACAGTGAGATTACGCGAGAATATCCTGTCCAAATCCAAGGTGTGCCGCAGTGGTTTATCAATCTAGATATTTTCCCCGTCATCACTGAAAAGCAAACCATCACCAGCGGCTGGATGCAACTTGCTGAAGTAGAAGTCGTTGCCCATCCTGGCTACGCCTACAAACAACTATGGAAGTCCTTTGTTCAACTCGGCACAATCATGGCAATCATCTTTGTTATTGCTTCATTAATAATCGGCTGGCAACTGCAACGATCCCTAAAACCGCTTGCTCGTATTACCGCAAAAGCAGGCGAGATTGCGAAAAACAAATTTGGCGATCCCATTCCTCTGCCACCAACGACCGATCTCAAAACGGTCGTTAATGCGATCAATGTCATGACAGACCAACTTAAGCGTTATTTTGAACAACAAGCAAAAGAGGCAGACCGCCTGCGAAAAGCCGCTTATCGTGACCCAGTATCAGGCCTTGGAAACCGTAGCTTTTATGTCGCTC
Source organism: Salinivibrio costicola subsp. costicola ATCC 33508 = LMG 11651 (assembly GCA_000565345.1). Taxonomy (GTDB): domain Bacteria; phylum Pseudomonadota; class Gammaproteobacteria; order Enterobacterales; family Vibrionaceae; genus Salinivibrio; species Salinivibrio costicola. The sequence continues at coordinate 30,389 of AQOF01000021.1, forward strand.
AACTTAATTCTTGGTTAACAGAGTCTGGCATTGGTGGAATGGCGCTCATCAAAGTGGACCTTATCAGCGACGCATATGAAAACCAGGGGTTTGAAGCCGGCGATCTTGTCGTAGAGCAGTTCGCCAACCACTTAACAACCACCATTATCAGCGACGATAACATGACAGCGGCAAGGTTGAGCAAAGACGAGTTTGTCGTATTGGCACCCAACACCGATTCTGAGGATTTGCTTGTATTAGGCGAACGCGTCATTGCCATAGTCGTCGACATGCAAGCGGATCCATCAGAGCTGATACAACCCAAGGTTGCTGTCGGGTTAGCGGTCAATGGCGGCGGCAACCAAAAGGCCAGTGTATTGCTGTCACAAGCTGACAACGCACTCTCACAGGCACGAAATACGCCTGAGCACCCTTTGACCTTAATCGACCATTCTATTGGTGATGCGGCGATGGGCAAACAGCAATGGAAAGCACTGCTTCATGAGGCCGTCGCGAAAGAACTCTTTGTGTTCAAATATCAGTCAGCCACTGACAGTCAGTCCAACCGCCTCCATCAGGAAGTGTTCTCAGCAATTGAAAAAGATGGCAACTATTATGGCGCCGGTCATTTCTTAGGGGCGGTAGAACAACTTCAAATGGGCGAGATTCTAGATAAACACGTCGTTTCACATGTGCTTAAAACTCTAGACCAAGATCCAAGTGTTGGCCCTCTCGCCGTGAACTTGACCTTGAGTAGTATAACCAACGCATCCTTTATTCGCTGGTTGGGGACAATCTTGAGTCAACACCGTAGACTTGCCGGCCAACTACTTTTTGAAATTCCAGAGGGAGCATTTGTTCGCTATGCCGATCATACGGGTCTGCTCACGGATCAAATTCGCCAAGCCGGCTTCCAATTCGGGGTCGATAATTACGGCCGTAATTTTCAATCGCTTGATTATCTGCAACGCTTTAAGCCCGATTACGTTAAAATTGATTTCGCGTATACAAGCCATATTGAGGACGATGCGCAAGACAATGTCCTGGCCTCCATTTGTCGTACAGCGCATAATCTAAATATCACGACCATTGCCACACGGGTTGAGACAGAAGCGCAGCTCGCTCATCTTTCTGAACTGTTCGTTAATGGCTTCCAAGGGTATATCTTCAGTAATACGGACAAAGAGAACTAAAGGGTTAGACGCATGCGAAGCGTTCAAATCAAAAATCGCGTTACCTCAGTAACGCGATTTTTTTGTGCAATGATACGTCGCCGAAGATAAAACATTTACACTGTAAATTGAGGTTACACCGTCGTTGGGTTTACACTGTAAATTGCGTTTACACTGTAAATCAACGCTAGCTATTTGGCTGGTAGGGTTTCAGCTCTATCGCTGCATTATCATAAAACAAAACCGAAGGGCCATGCTCAGAGTTTATACTGTGTTTTTCTTCTCCAATGGTGCAGTGTACACGATTTAGCAGTGATTTAGTGGCGGTGATGCTGGCTGCACGATAAGACGCTTCTATCGTGGTATCTGTTTCCTCTATCGCCTTCTCAATTTCATCAAGCGCTTCAAATAAGTTATCTCTTGTTGAGGTAATGCGCTCGACCATCGCCGCATCACGTTTGGCGGGTGGTAACGCTTCTAGCTTCGCTTCCGCCGCTTTTACTTTATCGAGTTGCGCCGTTTTATCTTCCCAATCTTTATTCAGTTCAACCATTTGCCGCTTGAGAAGGGGTAACCTCGGAAAACAATGGATATAGGTATGTGCCCCCGCACTGGCCCCCACAATGACCGCCTGAAGCTTTTCACCGACTTCATGTTTCCCACCTGCCAGTGTACCTTTACGCTTCGTGGTGTCACTTATCGTAAGCGACTGCCTCACTTGCGTATTACAATGCATCGCATGCAAGGTCAGCTCGACGTTTTTGTTTGCGCACAAGGTCGCGTATTGAGCAAATTTCGCCACTATGTTGCCGTCAGCCACTAAGATGCAGTTGATGTCTGAGTCCGCAACAACTTGTCGACCAATAATACCGTTCTGAACAATAATATCAGCCCCCGCGGTAATCGTGGCAGACTCAACCACACCGCCGACTGTCACCGTCCCCGACGCTGTCACTTTCATGCCGACTTTAACATCGCCTTTAATGACGACGCTGCCTTCAAAATTGACATGACCGGTGCCTACATCGACAACATCTAAACTCAGCGCATCGTCAACTGCAACGCCGTCATTTTGCAAACGCGGGATACCTGCCATGGTCGCAATAAGAATATTAGGATCTTTATTACTGAATGCGCTGCCCTCGTGGGCCGCTAATGTCATCGGTTTACCTGATGACGTTGAGAGCACTGAACCGGTTACGGTAAAGCCTTCATAGCCTGCCGTTTCGGGCACGAGTTTTGCGAGAGGTTGACCTTGCTTCACCATGACCATTTCACCGAGGTCGCGCATGTCTACCGTCCCATCTTCTCGCTCTCTTGGACGACGAACGCGATCGGCGGGGTCTTCTATTAAGTAGACAATGTGCGCATCTTCTCCTGCCACTGGCTGTCGACCAAAGGCTACGGGCACATCCAGATATTCACCGGGTTTTAATCGTCCAGAAGCAGACAACAGTTTTTGTAAGGTTGGTTTTTTGATACCACGAACAATATTTGCTTCACGCAGTGTCGACAGAATATCATCACCTTTAAGACCTCGCCCACCACACGCACCATTAACGATAAGATAGGCCGTCATCTTATCATCTGCGATACGGGCTTCTATTGTGGCATCCCGTCGCTCGGCGATAATAAAGTCTTCTGACTCGCTATCATCGTTGGACGTATTCAGCTTGGTTAAAGCCGACTCTATCGTATCGTCGAAACAAAAGAAGGCGTCGGCCTGGTGATGCACCAACCAATCCTTAATTTGTTTTTTCTCTATCGGTTGATCACTCGTGTGCTGAGTATTACCGGCCGATAAATACACACGTTGCCCATCCTGAGAAACTCGGAGGATATCGTCTAGCATGTCGTTCCCTGCCAAAAACGCCTTACGGCTTTATCGATATGATGATCCAACCGTATGACATTGTTTTCGTCTCGTCATAAAACGAAACGCCACGCCTCACCACAACCTTAACAACGATTAGGTTAGCCTACGTCGTAGATCGCTGAGGGCAAATGTCTCATTTGTAATAAATTATACAGGTTTAGTCATTTTGGGAGCAGGATCTCTAGTAAAAACGTGAGCACGATAGGATTTATTTGATCACTACTTAGTAAGTTTCTCAGTTTCTATGATGGACGATTTACACTGTAAATCTCATCCGAGCCTCGTTTCATTGGCGGCTATGTTTGCATTTAGCGCGGCATTTACATGGAGCACTGCATTTACATGGAATGTGGTATTTACGTGGAGCGTGGTATGTGTAGTGAAAGCTATGTTGGCATTAACAGGTATGTTTCTATTAACAGCCTTATGTGAATTTACAGTGTAAATTGATACGTTTGACGCTTCCTTATCTTTACACTGTAAATTGAACCAATAGCTCTATCAAAACGGCCTGACTCACTCACTGACGTCATGGCGCATAACATAGTCACGGATCATCGCTTCAGCTTGTTTTTTACCCGTCAGTCCGTACCGCGCACATACCGTAGACCACGAATGGCCAAGAATAATCCGACTGATCAATACATAGAGCGCATTATCGTCTGGATGCGAAGGTAAGGCTTTAACGTGCTGACGTAACCACATTTGTAGGCTTGCCAATGACGCATCAACGCCAACGCCCCCGGCAATAAATCCTTTAATCTGTTGGTCTATACAGCCTGCCAGTGGCTTATCAGATAAGAAGCACATCATAGCGCCAACAATATCAACCTCCATGGCCTGATGAGTTGTCATCCATTGAATTGGTAAGCTATGACGAAACAAGGCGACACCGTCTTGCAACCACGCTAGCCGTTTGATTGGCTTTACCATTTGTAAAGAATAACAACCACTGGCTTGATCGCGCTTCAAGCCAAGTTTTATTGGTTCAAACCCCTGCTTCAACCAGAATCGACTAAGACGAGCCGTCGCACCAAAACTCACCCCGAGACACGATATCTCAAGCTTGCTTGCCTCCTGAGCCACAGCAGTAATAAGCTGCTGACCCAACCCTTGATATCGGTAAGATTCGGCTACCGCGATTCGTTCAACTCGCCAAAGGCTCTGGTGCAAAATCGCTGGTTCGCCGAGGTGGGCAGCGAGCGACTGGCTGAGAAGATGGCCTTTAAGGCGACGTTGCCCCGCAACCACCGCCCGGCTCAAGTCGGCGCTAAGACGACATTCCTCATTGATCACACACACAGAGACCAACTCGCCCGCGACGCTTCCCACCCAAACAATGATTGAATCGTCATCAAGTAACCGTGCTAAATCATTCGGCGACGTTTGATAATGCGCAGCCAGCAACAAAGAAAATAATGAACGCAGTAAGGCTTCATCACTCAATAGCTGTGCGGGAGAGAAACGCTGAACGACGATATTATCCAACTTAACGAGTTGGCTTTGGTCGTCACTGATCAGTAACTCAGGCGGATCGACATCGAGCAAGAATAATGCATTTAGCACACGTTCAACCGGATCGTTATCCGCCCATCGCATTGGTGCAGTTAATCTCAATGGTCGCCATTGTGGTTGCTCTGCATCCAGTAATTGTTTCAGCCTTATCGTAAAAGCACGTCCGGTTCCTTCATAACCATGCTCTGTGGTTGCAATGGCCACGCGACTATATTGATGTAAGCATTGGCTCAACATCGGCAATGGGATTGCCGCCGCTTCATCAATCAAAAGAAGGTCCGCCAACGGCGTTTCTTGTAACAAGGTATCGGGGGCAATATAGCGGATATCGCTGCCTTGATAGTCAATTACCTGACCTTGGGTCTCTATACCCAAACTTGACTTAATATGACTAAACAAGGTTGCGGCATGCGCGGGCGTCGGTGCACTGACCAAAATTTTTCGTGGTTTGTTCATGACTAACTGTGCCACCGCGATTCCCAACGCTGCCGATTTGCCACGACCACGATCGGCCGTTAACAACAAGGGACGACGCCGGTGACCCGTGGCCACTTTCTTGACCGCCTCAATCGCATTCTCTTGTCTCACCTCATGTTGGCCAGGCAAAGGCAACACCTCCGCGGGCCTGCGCACCTGATGACGTAGAAAGAAGGCGACCGATTCATTAAGCTCTAGCTGTCTGACTAAACGCCGCACAGAAGACGGCAATGCCTCCTTTGGCGCCGCTAGTCGTAAAAGAATTAATGATCCCGCCCGACAGCAGCCTGCAATAGCGCAAAACGCTTCGGCATTAAAATCGGCGCCCACCTCAACCACGATATGCCCGCACTCTTGCCCCAGCTTTTGACGCGCTTGACGCCAACTTAATCCTTCATCAGCATGACCGATAACCAGCGGGGTAGCGGCCTCGTCAAAGGCTGCCACGATAAAATCGAGAGGATAATCGATACACACCAATTGTCGATGAGCACGCAATGTGGCGGAATGAATTAAATCTGCAAAAAACTGTTGCAGAGTTGATGAGGTCGTTGATGTCCCCATAGGACGCGTTCCGTTTTGTCGATTTAGCAGATAAAGAGGATGATACCATGCAAAAAAAACGACACGCAAAGGCGTGCCGTTTTTTATTCGATTTGAACGCGTTAACCGTTAAAGTGTTCCTTTATCAGCGCCAAGATCTGCTCAGCATCTTGATCACTCACTTTTTTCAAATTGATACTCAAATTATTGCCTTTACGACGATAAGACGCGCGTCCTTCTAACAAGGTTTGAGCTTGTTCTTTTTTACTCGGCTGCGGCGCCACAAGCTCATCTTTATATTGCTCAATTCGCTGGGTCACTTCGCGCGTAATGCGTGTCACGCCTTGGGCATCAACTTGTTGCCATAACGGTGTCTCACCTAGCATCGCCACCAACTGCGCTTGCGATTGGCTATCAAGGCTAAAATACAAACGGTGGAGTTTGACGATAGTCGGGCGCCCCAATTCAGAGACACTGGGGTAAGCTTGCAAAAGTGGCAAGGGCAGGGCGGCTGCCTTTAATGCACCACTGACTAATGCTTCACTACACTGACATGCGCTCGCCAGTGCCTTTTGATCACTGACGTCACCGCTGTCTAACATGGCTTGCATTTCTTTACCGCGTTCATACAAGGATAAAGGTTTGTGCGCATTCGCGACATCCGACAAAAACTTAGCATGACGCGTGCTGATCCCTTTTGCGACGTATACCAGAAAGTCCTGCTCTGCAATAATGCAAGACATACGGCGCCGGCTGCCATCTAGGACCTCGATACGACCGTCATCAAGCCACCGTCCAACAGCCGGGTATTGTTGTCCGTGCTCTTTTAAGGTGGTCAGAATATCTGATAATGCCAATTCGTTAAGAAACGACTGCTCACGCGCATTTTTATCAAATACTGTTGTTTTATCTCGGATCGTTAACGCTGGGACTTTAACAAGTTCAAACTCGACGGTACGCTCACCCGCCACAGCTAACTCGATCACTGCCGCTCTCTCGCTCGCCGCGCTCTGCGCTTCTTGTGATGTTGTTGCTCGGCGTTTATCCGCCTTTGCAAACAAGCGCGCATTTAAATCAGAGGTTTTAATTGCCATTTTTCTTTTTTACTCCTGATTGAGCTGAGACCAGTAGCTATGCAGCACACGTTCGAGTTCGAGTCCGACTCGATGCACCGCATCTTGCGCCGTTGATAACGTTTTTTTACCGCCCTCAAAATCTTGTGACGTCAAATCAAATACCGTGCTATAGGTATCAGCACAGGTCTCAAAAGCGCGACTTCGAGGAATCGTCGCCATCATGACCTGTTCACCTAAAAGATAATTCATTTCAGTTAAGACAGAAATCTGTTTTTTATTATCATCTTCAAACATGGTTGGCATTAAACGCACAAATTCTAATCCGTGCCAGTCTTCCGGAAACATCTCATACACTTGGGGAAGATGTTGGAAAAAGTTCACCGTCGATGCCCAATCCAGTCGCTTCGCGGCGCAGGGGATCACTAAAGAGTTAGACGCATACATCGCATTCCAAACCAGTGGATCGATATGAGGTCCCGTATCAATCATAATGATGTCGAACTCATCACTGATTGGATCAATCACCTTCTCTTGCAATAACTCCACCACATTCAGCGACTGGCTGGTTGCTAACGCTTGCCATGCCTCCGCATTAAACATGGCGTCTTCAGGAAAGGCAGCCATGGTTTTCAAATTAGGATATTGTGTCGGCAGCAAGACATTACGCATCATGAAATCTTTGTCAGCAGCCTGGGGCGTATTGTCCAACATCACATCAACGGCAGAATAAATCCCTTCTTGTTCCGTCAAACTGATTTGTGGGTTAAGGAATAATCGCAGCGAGCCTTGCGGATCTAAGTCAATCAAGCAAATGCGATAACGTTTCTCAAGATTCAGCGCCATACAAGCCGCTAAGTGCACCGCACTCATAGACTTGCCGGTGCCCCCTTTTTGGTTTTGAATGTTTATAATCCAAGGTTTGTGCGTCTTGCCTTTACGTTCATGAAACGTCGGAACATTCGCGGCGTCCATAATTTGATGCGCTTCATCCAGGGTAATGGAGTAATGATTGGCATTATTTTTGGTAAATTGATGCCCGTCTTGCTCCATGCGAGAGATCGCTTCATCAAGCTTGCGCCGCGTAAGCCCTGAACGTGTTTCCATTAACGCTTTCGACATGGGCGGAAAGAGCTGATCGTGTCGCTCTTCCATGACAATCTCCACACGATCAGACTGCACTTGTTTTGTCTGCGCCGCGATATTGCGGAGGTTCTCAATCGTCTTTTCCCTATCCATATTCTTTTTCGCCATCACGAGAAATAATTGTCGATTGTACAGCATAATTCATCCAAGACAATAAAAAGGTGAACAAACGCCAATCAAATACAGATCCTGCTCACAATTGTAATTATAGGGTGGGGCTGAATATCATCACCATTGATGTCAAATTCAACCAATATTATCAGAGCCAATCATAGTAAGATTTAAAATGTCACAGTGTCACTTATTTACAATGTAAATGGCGAATAAATACGGAAGCTTGTATTTGGTTGGCTAATTTACGGTTGTCGATATTTCAACATTAAACTGACCATTTTTCATCGATATCATCAGTAGGATCGACCCTCTATTACACATTTTGGCGATGTGCGATGAACATTAATGCCATTTGATCCTATTTCCCGAAAGCATGATCAAGGAAAATAAAGCGATGGATTCAATAGCCTTGATCATGCTTTCGTTGATAACATGAGTAGATAGGAAGCATGATCAAGTACGTATTGCGATGAAATCACCAGCAAATTCAACTGCAATGTCTCAATAAGCCTGGGAACGATGATCAAGTTACATTTCCGATTGAATAGTGCCAGTATCTTAACCGGAACGATATATCCAAACCGCTAATTTACGGACAATGTCAGGCGTACCAAGGGATCCAGGACGATCCGTCGCGATTTTCTTCTCCGATCGTACGACTGATGAGAAATAGGCTGACTCTCGAACAACAAGATCATCATACATGATCATTGTTCCGCATCCGGACACATGCTGACTGATGGCGATTATACTGTTAATGTCATTTCAACTTGAGCAGGCGAGACACGACTTTCTCGCCACATTGCTCACAACATAGGCAGCATTCCGTCTGATTGAGCAAAATTCGCATCACTTGATCATTGTTCCATGATGAAAACACGGCTGTTTGGCTCTGATAACATCATCCAAACAAATAAAAGCGTTCCGAGGTTGTGGATAACGTGTGGAATATACTTGATCATTGATGCAGTAACTGTTTGATCATTGATGCGATACGCTGATGATCATTGGTTCAGGCCTTACTTGATCATCGTTGGTGAAGTATGTTGATCATGCCTCCAATGCTTTGTTGATCATGCTTTCGAGAAGGGTTATTTTATAATCCCTATAAATCAGTTACCTATAGGTTTTTCATCGCCCGGATCATAAGATCAGATCATCAAATTAGATCAGAATAATCATAAAGATCAGTTAAAAGATGCAATAAAAAAGATCTTTCTTTTTGGATCTATTTTTATTAGGATTTCCCTGGAAGTGTGATCGATTTACGGCTTTCGTCACCTCAACATTAAAGAATAATGCGCTTTGAGTACGCCTGCTATGAAGGATCTTAACTGACATGAGTGCCAGTAAACCGGAAAAAATATTAATAAAAGCACCTCGTTCCCACAAAGACGGGCATCTCTTCGAAGTGCATGGACAACTGGTCGACTGGCTTGCGCAGTATGAGCATTTTAAAGGGGTGACCAAAAGCATCTTAGAACTGCTCAATTTGATTTCAGTGCGCGGGTTTTCATCTCAAGATGGCTATGTCTCTACCACAGAGCTTGTTGACGCGACCGACGGTCAATTAACACGTGCTGCCATTCAGCAACGATTACGTGCGGCGGTGCAATTAGGCCTTTTTCTTCAGCAGCCGGTTCGTTTTGAAGAAGGGCTGGCAGGTAAAACGATGCTCCATCGCTTTGTCAATCCAAGCCGTCTCATTTCATCACTTGGCAGTGCGGGATTGATGACAGAAAAAAGCCGAGATGAAGTCAAACAAAAACGCTCTAAAGCGCTAGCACAAACGCAAGTAAACCGCCAACTTCTGAGCGAGCACGGACTGGGAACGCCCCCAATGATGCCTGGCGAAAAAGATCAGATTTTGGTTTCTCCAACAAGCTGGGCGGGGATCATTGATCAAGCTTTGGCGCCGCCACGGACAAAAAAAGCCTATCAAAAATCAATGGTTGCGATCAGCGGGACCAAAGCCATTATTGAGACACGATCAGCCAAGTCGATCATGACGGTGGATGATCTGATGACGTTATTCGCATTATTTACGTTAACCGTGCAATACCATGATCACCACTTACCGAATTACGAGCTACAAACCCAATCGATTGGCAATAAAACCCCCATTTACATCACTGATATTTTGCAACTACGGGGTAAAAAAGACAGTGGACCGGCACGTGATGCAATCCGAGAAAGCATCGATAGAATCGAGTTTACGGATTTTCAACTCCACGAATTGACCGGCCGTTGGCTGAGTGAAAACATGCCTGAAGGGTTTAAAAGTGATCGCTTCCGCTTTTTAGCTCGGACCATTACCGCATCAGAGGAAGCACCAAAAGAAGGTGAAGATGGGGAAGTTAAAATTAAACCCAATCTGTATATCCTGGTGTGGGAGCCGTCGTTTTTTGAAGAATTGATGACGCGTGATTACTTCTTCTTGTTCCCGCCTGAAATTTTGCGTCAGCATACACTAGTATTCCAGCTCTATTCGCTCTTCAGAAGCCGTATGTCACGTCGTTTGGAAGATTCGATGCTACTGAGCGAGTTAAACCAAAAAATGGCGCGTAACATTGAATGGCGACGTTTTTCGAGTGATTTGATTAGAGAGCTTCGAAAACTGGCAGAAGGCAAAGTCACTGAATCGATTTTTGCGGTAAACCTCTGGGGATATCACCTAACGCTGACACGCGAAGACGATGAAAAAAATATCCGGATTACCGGATGGATATTAAATGTAATGTCGATGAAGTGATCCGTTACTCCCGCGCTAAAATGTATAATGAAGGTAAACGCTCGCTAGCGCCAACCATGCCAAACCCATTGCGCAACGAGATCTTACCCAGCCAAGACCTTGATCAACTGTCCGGGATCATCGATGGCGAGTTTGAGCTATCCAACGCAAAGAGAAAACCAGCGGCCGTTTGGGGCGCCGTGTTAAGCAACGCAAGCATCTGGTTGAGATCAATGCTGACGAGCTGACCATCGTTCTCTCTAAATATACCTCAGAAGAGGCGTTACAACGCAGTATCACCGCGCTCTCAGCAATGACAGGGCATCCGTCTTCAGTGATCACTGAAGAGTGTCAAGGTTATCTAGAAAAGCTTGATTGGTTACGCGTTGGTGATCAAGTGGTGCCTTATGAAACACTCAGCCGTACGATTGAATTTTTTAATCAGCAACAGCAGGAACGTCACCTATCTATTGAGAAATTAATCTCAGGGTTAGCGGTGCGCCGTAAAGTGTGTCAACGCGTGTTTGACGGCCACCTGGATGGGCAAGTGCTTAGAGCGTTAGATGACATTGCAATGAGTGGCTAACAACCCCGTTATTTTGCACAGGCTTGACGCATAACTGACATGCATTCACGGATTGGCGTTAATATAGATCCCGATAGATACCTTTGTCCTATTTGATGTCTTTATGACATCGTTTGGCTAAATGCTTGCCGAGCGGGCCCTTGCCCGCTTTTTTTCCGATTGTTTTTTCGCGTAGTTGTACCTTGTGTTGCTTGCACAACCCGTTCGACATGGTCGCCTATCATAGTCCCCCCCTAACTGTTTCTATCGACTTGGTTTCATTCTTCTATTTACACTGTAAACTGCCTGTTTTAATTACACGCGATTCGCGTTTCAATGAGGCAGTTATGCCGGTTCTGTTGCCATTTGCCGCGGTTTTTATTTGGTCGGTGAATACCATCGTAAACAAAATGTCAGTGGCGGTCATTGCACCTGGTGCGATGGCCTTTTACCGTTGGTTCTTTGCCATCTTGGTGCTTACTCCCTTTTGCCTACCTACCCTTTGGCGTCAGCGGCGTGCGGTGATAACCTACGCGCCGCGGCTTGCCTTACTCGCCTTACTTGGCATGGTCACAAACCAGTCTGTCGCCTATTTTGCTGCGCAAACCACCACAGCGACGAATATGGCATTGATCATGTCTTTGGTCCCAATGCTCAGTCTCTTTATGAGCATTCAACTACTGTCTCAGCCACTTACAGTGCGAGCCATTGTCGGTGCAGGGTTATCTATCTCTGGGCTGATTTATATGCTGACAATGGGAAAACCGCTAACGTTGTTGACCAGTGGGGCAACCATTGGCGATGGGCTCATGTTAATTTGTGCCTCGTCGTATGCACTGTATTGTGTGTTATTGAAACGATGGTCAATGGCGATTTCTAATTGGGTTTCCGTTTATGTGCAGGCCTTATTCGCGGTAATCATGCTGCTCCCCGTGCTTTTGGCGGCACCCAGCCAAAATATTGCGACTGAAGCCTACCCATTAGTGGGATTTGCCGCCTTAGGCGCATCGGTGCTGGCACCGGCAATCTGGCTACAGGCGATCGCGCTCAATGGGGCCAGTCGTACCGCAATGTATATGAATCTATTACCGGTGATGACGGCAATAATCGCCGTCATCTGGCTAGGAGAAGTCTTAACGCCATATCATATTATCGGGGGAGGATTTGTTTTATTGGGCGTTGGGCTGTCTCAGCAATCGACGCGCCAAACTATCCGTCAACGCCGATAAGCGTCTACACCAAAAAACCCGCTCGAATCTAGCACTTGACTTAATAACGAGCGAGTAGCCCCGTCACCTGTGGCGGGGAAAGCGAGTTTAGTGCGGCGCGGATTCAACCGCGAAGTGCAACACTCTCGTCTGCAGCCTGACATAACTTGTTAAAGATTACGCTAGGCTGCCTAAAACCAAGACATTTTCTTGGTCGAGCATTCAAGCGGACCACAGCTTGCATCACCTCTTCTTCAGTGATTTCACGCAGGTCAGTGCCCTTGGGAATATACTGCCTGAGCAGCCCGTTACTGTTTTCGTTTAAACCTCGCTCCCAGGATGAATAAGGATGAGCAAAGTAAATCTCTGTCTCTAATGCCTCGGCTATCGCCTTATGTCCGACAAATTCTGAGCCATTATCTGCGGTGATTGTGTGAACATGCGCGGAGTACGGTCGAAGTAGCTCAATGGTGGCATCACGGACAGCATCAGCGTTTTTGCTGCTCACCTTTTTTACCAAGTAAAAACGACTGGTTCGTTCAGCAATGGTAACAAGTGCGCCTGTACCGTGTTTGCCCAAAACAGTATCGATTTCCCAGTCACCAAAACGCTCACGGGTATCCACAATGGCTGGCCGCTCATCGATAGAGACAGGCTCTGGTATCACACAGCGCTTGCTTGTTTTGCCCTTACGATAGCGTTTGTGCCCTTGACGCAATGACTTATACAGTTTGCCGCCAGTCGCTTTATCCGTTGCCACATATTGATAAATCCATTCATGGCTGACAGGCATGCCCAACCGCGTGCTCACATGGCTAATCTGCTCTGGGCTCCAATCAACGTTCAGGCAGAGTTTAACAAAGTCGATTGTCATCGAAGGTATGCGCCTTTTGCTGGCATGTATACGTCGACTTGTCGTTAGCTGCTGAGCTTGAGCGGGCTCGTAACGACCGTCTGGTAATCGGTTCCTACTTAGCTCTCTCGATATTGTTGATTTTGACTTACAAAGGGTTTCGGCAATGACTGTTTGTGAACAGCCACGGGCCAAAAGGACAGAAATCTGGTATCGTTGTCCTTCGGTCAACTGCTGGTAACTCATGGTAATCACGTTTTGATTTTGGCGATGAGAAGCGTACCACTATCAGCAGTTGACTTCCTCTCGCCAGTTTAACCATGAGTGTTGCACTTATTATCTGAATTCAGGGGTCTGTTTTGTTGCTCTATATATTGGCGCAAAACCTCGATAGGAGCGCCACCTACCGATCCAACAAAGTAACTTGGAGACCAAAGGGCATTTTTACGCCATGCAACCTGATTTAGCTCTGGAAAGTGCCTTTTCATTTCACGGCTTGTTATTCCCTTTAGTGCGTTCGTTAATTTAGACAATGACGTTGCTGGGTGATAATTAATCAGCAAGTGTACGTGGTCTGATTCACCATTAAATTCAGTTAACGTTGCTTGATGATTCCTGCAAATGTCGTCCATCATCTCTTTTAGCTTATTTAGGTGCTCATTGGTGAAAACCTTTCCCCTGTACTTTGTGATAAATATCAAATGAGCGTGGAGCATGTAAACGACATGCCTACCTTTTCTTAATTCCATAATTATACCTTGACCGATTTAATGCTTTAAATATATATTAAACCTATTACTTACTCAAATAGACCATGATGATGAGAAGCAAGTTAAAAGCGATAAACGGACAGCGAATGAGATTTATCGCTACCGTTGAACGGCTTGGTGAAAAATCAGCATTCAAAGGTGCTCCGATTCCAACGGTTTTGTTAAAAAATGTTCGCGTGTTGGAGACTAACGAGCAAGTCACAGATCATTTATGGTTTACCAAAGGTAAGTCATGGGGAAAATGCATTATTGGTGGCATTGTTGAGTTTGATGCCAGAGTAACCACGTATGAGAAAGGCTATAAAGGCTATCGTGACGATGTTTATGATGCGCCTGTGAAAACAGATTACAAATTAGAACGTCCAACTAAGGTTGAAGTTAAGTGAAAATTGAAAAAGCCTACAAGTTCAAATTAGAACCAACGTCAGAGCAAGCTGAAAAACTGGCTCAAATGGCGGGGTGTGGGCGCGTCGTTTTCAATGATAGCCTTGAGTATGTGCTTAACATCATTAAAAAATCGGTTCCTATTACAGACAAAAAAGCACTTTATAAGCACCTCAATGATTTGCCTTATAAAGATCGCAAATTGCTTAAAAAGCCTTTCCCCAATTCTGCTTTTCTAAACAAACAATTAACGTCATGGAAAAAGCTTAATCATCGGGTGTGGTTGGATGATGCGTTTACGGATTGTTTGCAGCAACGTCAGCGTGATTTTGTAAAAGCGTTGGATGAATGGTCAAAAGGTAAGCGAGGTTTCCCCGTCTGGCGAACTCGAAAGCTGGCTCATCACTCAACGATGCGGTTTCCTGCGCCCAAAAAGCAAATCAGTATTCAAAATAAGCATATCAAGTTACCTAACGGCTTGGGTTTAGTTCGTTACTACAATAGCCAACCTGTAATTGGTGAATTGCGTAACGCTACCGTGTCGCTTAATGTTGTAGGTGAATGGCATATCTCTATTATGTGTTTAGTTGATATTGAGTTGCCAACGCACGTACAGGGTGAAATGACAGGTATTGATATGGGTATCGCCAAAAACATGACCTTATCCACGGATTGTTGTGGTAATAAGGGTGTTTTTGAGGGTGTCCATTCTTTCAGGGTTTATCAAGATAAGTTAGCTACCGAGCAACGCAAATTATCTCGAAAGGTTTTAGGCTC
>AQOF01000022.1 GCA_000565345.1 Salinivibrio costicola subsp. costicola ATCC 33508 = LMG 11651
TGAAATTGCACTGCGAATTTTGCGTGCTTGTAAAGAGCTCGGCATTAAAACCGTGGCGGTGCATTCCACCGCAGATCGCGATCTTAAGCATGTCTTGTTAGCCGACGAAACCGTCTGTATTGGCCCCGCGCCAAGCAATCAAAGCTACTTGAACATTCCTCGCATTATCAGTGCCGCTGAAATCACCGGTGCTGTTGCCATTCATCCTGGCTACGGCTTCTTATCAGAAAATGCCGATTTCGCCGAGCAAGTCGAACGCTCAGGGTTTGTGTTTGTTGGCCCAAGAGCAGAAACCATTCGTCTGATGGGGGACAAAGTCTCCGCGATCGAATCGATGAAAAAAGCGGGCGTACCCTGTGTGCCAGGTTCAGATGGCCCTCTGGGTAGCGATCAAGAGAAAAACAAAGCGATCGCCAAGCGTATCGGGTATCCCGTCATTATCAAAGCGTCTGGCGGCGGCGGTGGCCGTGGTATGCGTGTGGTTCGTGCCGAATCGGAACTGATTGACGCCATTGCCATGACGCGTTCTGAAGCAAAATCCGCGTTCAGCAACGACATGGTTTACATGGAAAAATTCCTTGAAAACCCACGTCATGTTGAAGTGCAGGTACTCGCAGACGGTCAAGGTGGTGCCATTCATCTCGGTGAACGCGATTGCTCAATGCAACGCCGCCATCAAAAAGTGGTCGAAGAAGCCCCTGCACCAGGGATCACTGCAGAAATGCGTAAGTTTATTGGTGAACGTTGCTGCCGCGCGTGTGTTGAAATTGGCTATCGCGGCGCCGGCACCTTTGAATTTTTGTATGAAAACGGCGAGTTCTTCTTTATCGAGATGAATACACGTATTCAAGTTGAGCACCCTGTGACAGAAATGGTCACGGGTATCGATTTGGTTAAAGAGCAACTGCGTATCGCTGCCGGTCAGCCGCTGTCGTTTACGCAAGACGATATTCAGATTCGTGGTCATGCGGTCGAGTGCCGGATAAACGCCGAAGATCCAGAGCGCTTTATCCCCAGCCCGGGACAAATCCAACGCTTTCATTCGCCAGGTGGCATGGGTGTACGCTGGGAGTCCCATGTCTATACGGGCTATCACGTGCCTCCCCATTACGACTCCATGGTCGGCAAGCTTATTTGTTATGGGGAAAACCGCGACGTTGCGATTGCTCGCATGAGAAATGCGCTCGCTGAGACAGTGATTGACGGCATAAAAACCAATATCCCACTCCAGATCGACATTATGAATGACGAGCACTTCCAACGCGGTGGTGCCAACATTCATTACCTCGAGAAGAAGCTCGGCTTGTCATGACCAGAGCGTAGAACGATAAATAGACGCAAAGCGGCCTGCATGTTTGTAGGCCGCTTTTTGTTTGCAGCATGCACAGTGTTGATCTGATAACATCTTCAGTATTCCTTATCCTGACACGAGATTCACCATGCCTTGGATCCAATTAAAACTGAACGCCAATGCCGACAATGCTGAAGCACTTGGCGATCTACTGATGGAAGAAGCCGGCGCGTTGTCTGTGACCTTCCTTGATGCCAAAGACACCCCGGTTTTTGAGCCTTTACCCGGCGAAACCCGCTTGTGGGGCGAAACTGACATCATGGCGTTGTATGATGCACAAGCCGATATGGATACCGTATTAGCGGTACTAAACGCGAGCCCATTGCTGGCTGACAACTTTGCCCACAAAATCGAGCAGCTCGAAGACAAAGACTGGGAACGGGCATGGATGGATAACTTTAAGCCGATTCAATTTGGCGAGCGGCTGTGGATCTGTCCGACCTGGTGTGAGGTCCCCGATGACACGGCAGTCAACGTGATGCTGGATCCTGGACTCGCCTTTGGCACCGGCTCTCACCCAACCACGGCTCTTTGTTTAGAGTGGCTTGATAGCTTGGATCTAAACGGAAAAACCGTGATTGATTTTGGCTGTGGCTCAGGCATTCTAGCCATTGCGGCTATCAAGCTGGGCGCTGAGCGGGTCATTGGCATTGATATCGATCCCCAAGCCCTGCTCGCCTCCAAGGACAACGCTGAGCGTAATGGTGTTGCCGATCAACTGCACCTGTATCTCCCGAAAGACCAACCGGCCGATCTGAAAGCAGATGTGGTCGTGGCCAATATTCTCGCTGGCCCACTCCGTGAGCTTTCTGGCGTGATCAAAGGGCTGATCAAACCAAATGGTCAACTAGCGATGTCTGGCGTTCTCGATTCTCAAGCCGAAGACGTTGCTAATCACTATCGCGATCGTCTCGATATTAACCCGATCGTCGAACGTGAAGAGTGGTGCCGGATAAGCGGCCAGTTGCTCACTTAATCGGTCAGATCGTCGCGCTATGAGCTTGCCGCACAAGTAACTTTTGTCGGTAAGCCATGGTTGACGTGCTACTTGAAATGCTTGATTAATCAGCGAAACGCGGCTGATACAAAAAGTGCGAGAAAAATCAAGCCATCAATGCTCAAATATTGTCCTTTTCAGACGCAGCAAAAATGCGTAAAATGCGCGCCCTTGCTGACTCAGAGCGGCTGAAGAGGATTTAGAGCTTTTGCGTATCGGACCTTACACCCTGGATGTCCCTTTGATCGTCGCCCCAATGGCCGGCGTGACGGACCGACCATTTCGTGAGCTATGCCTTGCGCATGGTGCCGGTATGGCTATCAGTGAAATGATGTCATCCAATCCAGCATTGTGGCGGACGAACAAATCGCAAAAGCGCATGGTTCATATTGACGAATCCGGTCTGCGCTCGGTGCAAATCGCGGGGGCTGAACCCGAGCTTATGGCTGAGGCAGCGCGATTTTGTGTCGAGAACGGGGCGCAAGTGATTGACATCAACATGGGTTGCCCAATGAAAAAGGTCAATAAAAAGCTAGCAGGCTCTGCATTGCTAACTCGACCCGATCTGATTGAGCAAATCCTAACAGCCACGGTAAACGCGGTGGATGTTCCCGTGACGCTTAAAACGCGTACAGGCTGGGATCCGGACAATAAGAACTGTGTAACGATCGCCCGGATGGCGGAAGATTGTGGTATCCAAGCCCTTGCACTGCATGGCCGCACGCGTGCCTGCATGTACAAAGGTGAGGCAGAGTACGACAGCATTAAAGCTGCGAAAGCAGCGGTATCGATTCCGGTGATAGCCAATGGCGACATTGATTCACCAGAAAAGGCCCAGTATGTTCTCGACTATACAGGGGCAGATGCCGTAATGATTGGTCGCCCTGCTCAGGGACGCCCGTGGATTTTTCGCGAAATCCACCACTATCTCACCACAGGTGAGCACTTGCCTGCCCCTTCATTAGAAGAGGTTAGGACGATTTTGTTGGGTCATGTTCAAGAGCTTCATCAATTTTATGGGGAGCTCAAAGGATTACGTATTGCCCGAAAGCACGTGGGCTGGTACCTCAAAGAGCATGATCAAATTGGCGACTTTCGCCGCACCTTCAACGCAATCGAAGATGCACAACAGCAGATCGATGCGCTGCAAGGCTACTTCGACAACGTTGCATAAATACGAGAAGAGCTGACAGAATATGTTCGAACAAAACCTGACTTCCGAAACATTGACAGTAACAACTGTAACTTCACAAGATCAAATTACGCAAAAGCCACTTCGTGACTCTGTAAAAGCGTCCTTGAAGAACTACCTCGCGCAATTGAATGGCCAGGAAGTCAACGATCTGTATGAGCTTGTCCTCGCAGAAGTTGAGCAGCCACTGCTGGATACCATCATGCAATACACCCGCGGTAACCAAACCCGCGCAGCCACCATGATGGGCATCAACCGCGGTACATTGCGTAAGAAACTGAAAAAATACGGCATGAACTAATCAATCATTGGTTTGGCTGTTATAAAACGGGCTAGCCGTTAATCGGTTAGCCCGTTTTTGTTTTCTCTGATGGTGCAACGCACCTTTCCTTAACAGCATGAGTTGGAATCTTCACTGTCCGCTAGGGTTTCCAATATTGAGCAATGGGTCGCGTCATCGTCGTCCATACCGCAGCAGGCGGCATTTAAACGTGTAAGGGAATGCTTGACCCGCTCAAGCGCGGCTATCTTCTCTGAGACCTCATTCAGGCGCCGCTGGGTGATCCCTTTCACTTCTGCACAGGTGTGTAAGGTCGCTTCTTCGCGAATGTCAGACAGCTCGTGAATTTCATCAAGCGATAATCCCATTTCTTTGCCGCGTAAAATGAACATGACTTGGCTAATGGCATCATCGGCATAAAGCCGGTATCCACCCTCTGTACGCGCACTCGGGGCCAGTAGACCGGACTTTTCATAAAAACGCAGCGTATCGGTGGAGACACCACAGTGCTTGGCTAGCTCACCTATTTGCAGCAACTTGGTCATCACCGCTCCTTTTCATGTTGGATGAACTTTCTTTTTGTAGCAAAGGCGGGCCCTTATGACCAGCGTTGTATGAAAGCAAGCAACGACAGCTGGACAAAAACAATAAAAATGTCGCCATCAGCAAATAGCAATCGATTGCGCAAATAAAATCAGATAGAATGGCGCCGCTTTGACAATTGGCCGTTTAATAAAGTTTACCTATGTGGTTAGCCATGGTGGGCTTTGATAAGCATTCAATCTGTCAGTGAAGAGAACTAAGCCATGGAAAATCTGCGTCCTATTCGTCGCGCGTTACTCAGCGTGTCTGATAAAACCGGTGTGGTCGAGTTTGCCCAAGCGCTCGCCCAACGCGGTGTCGAACTGCTATCAACCGGCGGCACGGCCCGTTTGCTCGCAGAAAACGGCCTTGCGGTCACCGAAGTCTCCGAGCATACCGGCTTCCCCGAAATGATGGATGGCCGCGTGAAAACCCTCCACCCGAAAATTCACGGCGGTATTTTGGGCCGGCGCGGTCAAGACGATGCGGTGATGGAACAGCATCAGATCGCACCGATTGATATGGTAGTAGTGAACCTCTACCCGTTCGCACAAACCGTTGCCAACCCAGATTGCACACGTGATCAAGCCATCGAGAATATCGATATCGGCGGCCCAACCATGGTGCGCTCAGCGGCGAAAAACCATGCTGATGTCACCATTGTGGTAAACAGCCAAGACTATGATCGCGTGCTCACCGAGATGGATCAGCACCAGCAGTCTTTGACACATGCCACGCGCTTTGATTTAGCGATTGCCGCGTTTGAGCACACCGCGGCCTACGATGCCATGATTGCGAATTACTTTGGTACCCAAGTGCCTGCCTATCATCACGCAGAAGACAGCCAAGAGTCGCCATTCCCACGCACCCTGAGCCAACATTGGGTTAAAAAGCAAGACATGCGCTATGGCGAGAACAGCCACCAGGCGGGCGCCTTTTATACTGAAGCCCACCCGCAAGAAGCCTCGGTGGCCACGGCTACCCAACTGCAGGGCAAGGCGCTGTCTTATAACAATATCGCTGACACCGATGCGGCATTAGAGTGCGTGAAAGAGTTTGAACAACCTACCTGCGTGATTGTAAAACACGCCAACCCCTGTGGCGTTGCTATCGGTGAAGACTTACTCAGTGCCTATCAGCGCGCTTATCAAACCGATCCTACCTCAGCATTTGGTGGCATTATTGCCTTTAACCGTGAGCTGGACGGCGACACGGCACACGCCATTGTTGAGCGTCAATTTGTCGAAGTGATCATCGCGCCGCGCGTCAGTGACGCCGCCAAAGCGGTGGTCGCGGCGAAGAAAAATGTCCGTCTTCTCGAGTGTGGCCAATGGCAAGCACGCACCACAGGTTGGGATAGCAAGCGCGTCAATGGCGGCTTGTTAGTTCAAGCACGCGACCAAGGCATGGTCGGTTTAGACGATTTGCGCATTATCACTGAGCGTCAGCCCACAGACAAAGAGCTAAGCGATGCCCTATTTTGCTGGAAAGTGGCAAAATACGTAAAATCGAACGCGATTGTGTATGCCAAAGACAACATGACCATCGGCGTCGGCGCCGGCCAAATGAGCCGCGTCTACTCGGCGAAAATAGCCGGCATCAAAGCGGCCGATGAGCAGCTCGAAGTGGCCGGTAGTGTAATGGCCTCTGATGCCTTCTTCCCTTTCCGTGACGGCATTGATGCTGCGGCAAAAGCTGGGATCACCTGCGTGATCCAGCCGGGTGGTTCGATGCGTGATGAAGAAGTGATTGCCGCCGCCAATGAGCATGGCATGGCGATGGTCTTTACCGGTATGCGCCATTTCCGCCACTAAGTGGGCGACGAAGGAGAACACATGAAGGTATTAGTAATTGGTGGCGGTGGCCGCGAGCATGCGCTAGCGTGGAAAGCCGCGCAATCATCCAACGTTGAGATCGTATATTGCGCGCCGGGAAACGCCGGCACCGCGCATGAAAACAAGTTGAGTAACATTGCGATCGCAGCTGATGACGTTGAAGGGTTGCTGGCCTTTGCCCGCGAGCAACAGATTGATTTAACCATCGTCGGTCCTGAAGCGCCCTTGGTGTTGGGCGTGGTCGATGCCTTCCGTGAGCACGGCTTAGCATCTTTGGTCCTACCCAAGCTGCCGCGCAACTTGAGGGGTCTAAAGCGTTCAGCAAAGACTTTTTAGCGCGCCACGGCATTCCCACCGCTGACTACCAAACCTTTGCCAAGGTGGAGCCTGCATTAGCCTATATCGCGGAAAAAGGCGCGCCCATTGTGGTCAAAGCCGACGGCCTTGCCGCTGGCAAAGGGGTCATTGTGGCGATGACCGAGCAAGAAGCGACTGAGGCCGTGCGCGATATGCTCTCGGGCAATGTCTTTGGTGAAGCGGGCCACCGCGTGGTCATCGAAGAATTTCTGCAAGGCGAAGAAGCAAGCTTTATCGTCATGGTTGATGGTGAGCATGTGTTGCCAATGGCCACCAGCCAAGACCATAAACGCGCAGGTGAAGGCGATACCGGCCTCAACACCGGCGGTATGGGTGCATACTCGCCCGCCCCTGTGGTCACCGACGCCATTCACCAACGCGTGATGGACGAGGTGATTATGCCCACCGTCAAAGGGATGTATGCGGATGGTGCGCCCTATACCGGCTTTTTATACGCAGGATTGATGATCGCCGCCGATGGGACGCCAAAAGTCATTGAGTTTAACTGTCGCTTTGGCGATCCGGAAACTCAACCGATTATGATGCGTTTGCAATCTGACTTGGTGGAGCTTTGCCTGGCTGGCACGCAAGGACGCCTCAATAAAGTCGATTCTCAGTGGGATCCACGTGCAGCCGTCGGCGTGGTTTTAGCCGCAGGTGGCTATCCAGGAGACTATCGTAAGGGCGATCGTATTACTGGGCTGCCTACCGATAGCGATACCGCCAAAGTGTTTCATGCCGGTACTGCGCTCAACAACGGCGACATTGTCACATCTGGCGGGCGTGTACTCTGTGCAACGGCACTGGGAGAGACGGTAACAGCCGCCAAACAAGGCGCTGACGCGCTTGCCGCTATGATTTACTGGCCAGGCTGCTTTTATCGCAGTGACATCGCCCACCGCGCGGTATCTCGCGAAAAGGCCGATTTATCGACTTAATGTTACATCGCGGCATGCCGCATCCAGCAAGCCAGACCCGATAAATGCGCCACCAAGGCGCATTTTTTATATCCGCGGTTTTTACGTGTCGACGAGCTTTTTTGCATCGATAGGGTTTTGTTCATCGAGCGTCTATTCATCGAGCTTTTATTCGTCAAGTAAGCGAGGGCGCTGCAGACAGGCTTTGTTATTATCGACATACACAAGAAAGTCGATGTTATCGCGTAGGATACCTGAATCGCCACCTGCTACCACAAAGGTGCCGGGCTGACTTATCTGCGAAACCACGCTGGGATCAATCGTGTCAGAAAATGTCCAACGCTGGGTATCGCCACGACAATCGACCCAACGGTCGCCCTGACGCTGCGCTTGCCACACTGATACATCACGTGACAACTGCGTCTTTGCTTGCTGCTGTACTTGATTGGCTTCTTGATAAAGGCGGGTCAGTGTCGCGCTACTCAAGGGGAGTAAGGTTTCATCTTGCTGATAGCGCTGAAAGACAGGCTCACCACTGGCATCAAATCGAACATAGATAGAGAAGGGAGCTAATGCGGCGCCCGCCAGCTGTGTGCCCTCTCGTTTGATTGCACGCAAGCTGCCGTCTCGCCAGACATACTCGCTACGATAACGACCATAATCGCCCTGCCACACCTGCTCGGCTAAACCAATTATCTGCCCTTGCTGACTATCCAACCAGTAAACAGCGCGATAATCGCCGGCGGAAGCGGCGGTCATATGCGTGACCGGCTTGGAAGGCTGCCCACTTGAGCACCCAACCAGGATGGCCATCAACGCGACTATCCAAAATTTAGAACGCATCACGAGTCCACATACAAAAACGCCATAGCGAGAAGGCTATGGCGACATGAGCAGTAACGCTTACTTAACCGCGTCTTTTAACGCTTTACCCGCGACAAACGCAGGTACGTTTGCTGCCGCAATTTGAATTTCTTGACCCGTTTGTGGGTTGCGACCTGTGCGTGCTGCACGGTGGTTCAATTTAAACGTACCGAAGCCAATCAGTTGTACCTGCTCGCCTTCTTTCAAAGCGCCTTCAATACCGCCTAAAGTCGCTTCCAAAGCGGTTTTCGCTTGTGCTTTTGAAAGTTCTGCTTTTTCTGCGATCAGGTCGATCAGTTGGGTCTTGTTCATTATGTCTTCCCTTCTAGGTTTTTTAGAGACGAAGTCACTCTAATTCAAAAGAAGCCCGGCTGGCAAAGGTTTGTGGCGCTCTGTGTGGCTGTATGGAGGCTCTTTAACCACAAACTGAGCGCGAACTCACAATTTGTTGCGTTTTTTCTCAGTTGAAAGGTTGTAAACGCCCGCCAATGTGCTGATCTTTAGAGTGTTGACTGACTTTTAACTTCGGAAATTTATGCTCATTCTGATCCTTTTTATCTCGCTTTCAATTGGTGTGTCTTTCATATGCTCAGTACTGGAAGCTATTTTGCTGAGCATCACACCGAGCTATATTGCCAATCTAAGAAACCAAGGTCACCCAGCCGCAGAGCGGCTCAACGCGCTTAAAAAAGATATTGATCGGCCACTCGCATCCATTCTGACACTGAATACCATTGCGCATACAGTTGGAGCCGCCGGTGCAGGCGCGCAAGCTGCCCATGTGTTTGGTGATGCTTGGGTCGGGGTATTCTCCGCTGTTCTTACACTGGCGATTCTTCTTTTATCAGAAATCATTCCTAAAACCATTGGCGCCAATTTCTGGCCTCAACTGGCACCCAGTGCCGCCGTCATTCTAAAGTGGATGGTCTGGGCATTAACGCCGTTTGTTTGGCTGTCCGAACAAATCACCAAGCGGCTGAGCGCGGATACCACGCATGTCAAACTGCGTGACGAAATTTCAGCGATGGCAATGCTGGCATCTGAAAGTGGCGAAATGGGCGAAGATGAAACGCAAATGCTCAATAACATGCTTAAATTACGCGATCTTCCTGCCACTCAGCTTATGACGCCACGCCCCGTATTATTTCGTGTCCCCGCCGACATGGATGTTAACACCTTTCTCAAGGAACATGGCGATTGCCCCTTCTCACGTCCTCTTGTCTACGGTGAGCAGCGCGACGATATTTTGGGGTTTGTCCACAAATCCAATATCTATGAAGTCAAAACCGAAGGGGCAGGACAAACACGGTTAGGCAACTTGATGCGTCCACTCGCGGTGATCTTACCCGGTAATACGGTCTTACAAGCATTTGATATTTTAATGATTCGCCGCGCTCAATTGGCGATGATTGTCGACGAATACGGCACGGTACAAGGGATTATCACGCTCGAAGACATTTTTGAGTATCTCACCGGAAGAGAAATCATTGATGAGGCGGACACCGTGACGGACATGCAGCAACTGGCTTATCAGCGCTGGGACGCCTGGAAGAAGCAGCATAATATGATTGAAAGCCAAGACGATGACGAGCCACCGGTACAACGACATACCGATGAGTCATAACTCGAAAAGGCGGCCTAGGCCGCCTTTCTGTTCTTACTAACGTTTTGACAACTCATGCTTACTCAGCACGCAACCCTAGATTACTCACGCCAGCTTCTCGAAGCTCTTGCCGGATGCCTTTGAGCATCTCCACATCACGACTTTCGGCACTTTTCAGCACACGGAAGATTGCCCACTGGGCATCCCATTCCTCACAAACCGCCTCAAACGCCTTTTGATTGTCATCGGTTACCGTTTCACCGGTTTGTGCTTCTTCAAGCTGGGCAACACTGAGGACCGACTACTGAGAAACTTTTAATGTAATGGGCAAGATTTCATCACGATCTAACAAAGCGTGAAGAAGCTGAGACAAGGCAATACAGGCATCAATCGCCGGATACGTCAGATAGATGGCATCGTCATCAGCCACAGGGATCAATGGCTCGAGCTTTTCTAATTGGCGCTCAAAGTCAATTTTAGCCGTTTTGACCGTTTGCGATTCCCACACCGCATCGAGAATATTGCGAAACGCTTGCGGGTCGGCAAATTCTGTTTGCGCACAGAAAAGCGCGTAGTTTGGCACCATACGCTCCACCAGCGCAGCCATAAAACTAATATGTTGCCAATTCTCACATTTTTCCAAACGCAGTTGTAAAGGGTTTCGTAACATAGCTAATTGATCTTTAATAGCGGGAAGGACAAACGTCCTCGGTCAATGAGGGCAGTGTACTCGATTCCCCCCAGCATAAAAAGGAGCCTTTGTGGATAAAGTTTACGTTATCAGCGAGCATGCCGAGACCTATCATCGGTTACTGCATAACGCCACACTACCTGAACTCACCGTCGTGGGTCGCCCCGATCAAGCCACTATCTGGCTCGCCGATCCGCCACTGGCGGCACCTCAATTATGCTATGGCGATCAGCTCCGCTGGTTACAATCAACATTCGCCGGTATCGACGCCTGATCAACGCACCTTATCGACACTATCAATTAACCAATGTGAGAGGCATTTTTGGTGACTTAATGGCCGAATACGTCTTCGGCTATTTGCTCAACGAAACACGACATATTACTCAATATGCAGACCAGCAAGCGCAACGTCTTTGGCAACCGCACGACTACACGTCGTTACGTGGAAAAACACTGGCTATTCTGGGGACGGGCGCCATTGGTCAGAATATTGCCACCGTGGCTCATGCGTTTGGGATGCACGTGCTGGGCACCAACCAAGATGGGCGTGCTGTCGAGGGGTTTGAGCACACCATGACGCTGACTGCGCTGCGTCAGCGGCTAGGCGAGGTCGATGTGTTAGTCAGTACACTGCCCGCAACAACGGAGACGGCCCGATGCGTGAATGCTGATTTTTGGCAATACGCACAAGACCTCTTGTTTATTAATGTCGGTCGCGGCGCAACGGTCGATGAATCTGCGCTCATTAAGGCCCTGGACGAGAAAAAACTGCGCTTGGCCGTATTGGACGTGATGCAACAAGAGCCGTTACCTCAAGCGCATCCTTTTTGGGCGCATCCTCGTGTTTGCATTACCCCACATATTGCTGCCGTTAGTTTTCCCGAACAAGTTTTTGACCTTTTTGCAGACAATTATCGCCGTTGGCATGCCGGTAAGCCGCTGGCTCATCAGGTCAATTTTAACAAAGGGTATTAAATGGTTTTCTCCGATTTAGAGACCGCCTTAGTAACCGCTCGTGAGTGCCACCTATGCCAACACTGGCTGGCGAACGGCCCCCACCCAATTATCCAAGCGAGTACAGATTCTAGAGTGCTGATTATCGGTCAAGCGCCAGGGCGACGGGTGCATGAAAGTGGTCTGCCGTTTAACGACCCTAGTGGCGATCGCCTGCGTGAATGGCTGGGGGTCACACGTGAGCAGTTTTACCAGCCAGATTTATTTGCCATCATGCCCATGGGCTTTTGTTATCCCGGCAAAGGTAAATCGGGCGATCTGCCGCCGGCGCGTATCTGCGCCCCCGTGTGGCACCAGGCAATCAAAGCACATCTCCCTAACGTTGCGGTGACCTTGCTGATTGGTCAATATGCTCAGCAGTACTACTTAGCCAACAAGCCTAAGACACTGACCGAGACCGTCAAGCAATGGCAACAGTGGGCGCCTCATGCCTTTTCGCTGCCTCATCCTTCTCCCAGAAACACACTTTGGCTACGCCGCAATCCGTGGTTTGAAGAGCAGGTAGTGCCCGCAATGCGACACCGAGTTCAGCAGGCTTTACGAGACGCTCCCCGTTGTAAGGGTCGCCTAAAATAAAAAACGCTCGCCGATTGGCGAGCGTGATCGTTAGCGATGATAAGGCTTAGATAATTCATGTACCGCATCAATAAAGACGCCTGCATTCTCAGGTGGGACATCCAAGTGAATGCCATGGCCGAGGTTAAACACATGGCCAGTCCCTTCACCGAAACCTTCCAAAATCGTCGAGACTTCTTGGCGAATGCGCTCAGGGCTGGCATATAACATCGACGGATCCATATTACCTTGTAGAGCAACATTGTCGCCAATCCGTGCTTTGGCATCAGCCATGTTAATGGTCCAATCAAGCCCAACACCATCACACCCGGTCGCGGCAATGCGTTCCAACCACATACCCGCATTTTTAGTAAATAAGGTCACTGGCACGCGGCGCCCGTCATGCTCTCGGATCAGACCGTCGACAATTTTCTGCATATACTGCAAAGAGAAGTCATTATAATCGCGCGGCGTTAGCACGCCACCCCAGGTATCAAAGACCATGACAGATTGCGCACCCGCCTTAATCTGCGCGTTTAGATAACTAATCACACTGTCGGCGAGCTTGTCGAGTAAGGCGTGTAACGTCTGCGGCTCGGCATACATCATCTTTTTGATCTTGGTAAAGGCTTTAGAGGTGCCACCTTCTACCATGTAAGTTGCCAGTGTCCATGGACTGCCAGAGAAGCCAATCAAGGGAACTTCACCCGCCAGTTCTTTGCGGATAGTACGCACCGCATTCATCACGTATTGCAATTCCCCCTCAGGGTCAGGCATACCGATTTTATCGACATCCGCTTTACAGGTGATGGGACGAGAAAACTTGGGGCCTTCTCCCGTTTCAAAGTACAGCCCTAATCCCATTGCATCAGGAATAGTGAGAATATCTGAAAATAAGATAGCGGCATCCAAATCAAAGCGACGCAACGGCTGCATGGTCACTTCACAGGCCAATTCCGCATTTTTACACAACGACAAAAAGTCACCCGCCTGCGCACGTAATTCTCGATATTCAGGAAGGTAGCGACCCGCTTGGCGCATCATCCACACGGGCGTGCAATCTACCGGTTGCTTATAAAGGGCGCGTAAATAACGATCGTTTTTCAATTCGGTCATTGTGTTTAAACCTGTGTGCGAAAAGTGGCCGCCATTGTATCACTGTAAAATGGCAACAAAAGCGAAGCTTTGTTAACAGGATCATAAAACGGCCACCCAAGGACCACGAACGATTGCTGGTGATTTAACCGCATGGTAAAACCATTCTATAACGACAATAGATCTACAAAAGACAATAGATCTACAAAAGACATAGGTCTACAAAAGACAACATGTTCGCATCTTACCCCGGCTCCCCTACGGCCGGGTTTTTTTATGCCTGTGTCAAGGTACAGCTGGCCTCAATCAAGCGTCGAGCAATCGTTCCTGTTGGTGCGACTAACGGTAATTGGTCCATATCAAACCATTGTGCATCGGTGAGCTCCTCATAGTCGGGGTTTAGATCCCCTCCGGCATAATCGGCGAGAAACCCCATCATCACATTAGAAGGAAACGCCCAGGGCTGGCTTTCCATGTAACGAATATTGGTTATCGATAGGCCCGTTTCTTCTTTCACCTCACGCGCCACACATTGCTCGAGCGTTTCGCCAGGCTCAACAAACCCCGCAATCACGGTATACATGCCCGTTTTATGACGAGGGTGCTGAGCAAGCAACAAACGTTTACCATCGCGCACGGCAACAATCACACACGGCGATACGCGTGGATAATCATGACGCTGGCAGCTTGAGCACCACATCGCTATCGCCTGCACGTTAAATTCCGTACGCTGACCACAGCGACCACAAAATGCTTGCTGATGGCGCATATGATCGAGCTGGACGACCCGCCCGACTAAGGCAAATAAGTCGGCTGACAGATAGGGGAGTAAGTCTCGTAAACCGGCCATCTCATCATCCGGAAGCACCGGGTTACAATTAAATATCCCCACCACCGGTGTCTGCTGATAGTCACCGACAGTCACTGTATCACCACCAGCAAACGGCAGCTGCGACAAGGGCATACATGGCAATTGACCACCTGGCAGCCAAAGTTTGCTCTTGCTAACTACACATACATAGACGGCTTTTTGATTCTGAGACATGGTCACCTCCTTAGCCTTGCAGCTACACTTGAATACTGGCAATCTAGTTTCATAACGTGATGCAAAGGATTGAGCAGCCCGTTAATTTTCAGCCGGCCTTATATAGTGCCATTCATTCGCTGATCGATCACGAGGACACCGATCATGCTGAGAAAACTTGAACGTACCAAAGCCCAATGGAGCGGTTACGACGAGGTTATTGATTACTGGCTTGAGTTACGCCGCCAATTATTGGTGGAGTATTACAATGTGGCCGGCGTGGCCGCCAAAAAAAAACAATCGCTGCCAACGAAAGCAGAACTCGATAATTTTTGTGATCATCTTGTCGACTATATTTCGACCGGCCACTTCAAGATCTACAACATGGTCATGGAGCGTTGGCAGTCAACAGGGTTCGCGGCGACGAAAGAGACCGATAACCTTTATTATCGCATCGTTGATACGACAGACCCTCTGTTAGACTTTAATGATAAATTCAGTGCGGTAGACTTGGACGACGAAGATTATGACGCCACCGATTTTGACCAAGATATGTCTGCAATTGGTGAGTGGCTTGAGCAACGTTTTGAGTTGGAAGATACTTTAATTCGATTGATTGCTGACAGTCTGGCTCACCCGCCGGGCGCCTAAAACGCATCACCTAATATCAATAGAAACGCCGCCTCTTGAGATGCGGCGTTTTTTGTGCGCTGAATGAACACAAAAACAAAAGGCATCTCCGAAGAGATGCCTTTTTATTCGACTTAGCTTATCGCGCTAATTATTTCACTCGCTTAGCTGTCGTCGTTCAAGCCCGCATTAAGCAACGCCGCTAGGTCTTGTGATGCTTGCTCTGCATCGACCTGGGGAGCGACTGGCTGCTCTGGCTCTGCACGCTTAGCTTGACGGTCTTTGTGATACGCGAAGCCAGTACCGGCTGGGATCAGACGACCCACGATCACGTTTTCTTTCAGACCGCGCAAGTCATCACGCTTACCTGCACCGCGGCTTCTGTCAGCACACGCGTGGTTTCTTGGAACGAAGCCGCTGAGATAAAGGACTCAGTCGCCAACGATGCTTTGGTAATACCCAAGAGATCACGGCCAAATGTAGCTGGCTGCTTACCTTCGATTTCAAGATCACGGTTAGCAATCATGACACGAGAGTATTCAACCTGCTCGCCTTCCAAGAACTCAGTATCACCTGCAGACTTAATCGTCACCTTACGCAGCATCTGACGAACAATCGTCTCAATGTGCTTATCGTTGATCTTAACGCCTTGCAGACGGTAAACGTCTTGTACTTCGTTGGTAATGTATTCCGCCACCGCATGGATACCACGCAGACGTAGGATGTCGTGTGGTGATTCTGGACCATCTGCGATCACATCACCTTTCTCGACTTTTTCACCTTCGAAGACGTTGAGCTGACGCCACTTTGGAATCATCTCTTCGTACGCTTTACCTTCTTCTGGTGTGATAACCAGACGGCGCTTGCCTTTGGTTTCTTTACCAAAGGACACCGTACCGGTGATCTCTGCCAGAATCGCTGGCTCTTTCGGCTTACGCGCTTCAAACAGGTCAGCAACGCGAGGCAGACCACCGGTGATATCCTTGGTACCGCCGCTTTCTTGCGGGATACGCGCTAGGGTGTCACCAATGCCAACACTCGCACCGTCATCTAGTTGCACGATGGCTTTACCTGGCAAGAAGTATTGAACCGGCATATCAGTACCCGGCACCATCACATCATTACCTTGCGCATCCACCAGCTTCACCGCAGGACGCTTGTCTTTACCGGATGTTGGACGCTCTGAGGCATCCATGACCACGATAGAAGACAGACCCGTTAGCTCGTCAGTTTGACGTTGCATGGTCGCGCCATCAATCATATCCACGAAGCGAAGGCTACCTTCTACCTCAGTGATGATTGGCATGGTGTGTGGGTCCCAGTTAGCGACTACGTCACCGGCTGCCACGGCTTCGCCGTCTTGCTTGCCAAGGATTGCACCATAAGGCACTTTGTAGCTTTCTTTGGTACGACCAAACTCATCAACAATGGTCATTTCTGTCGCACGCGAGGTAATCACGAGCTTACCGTCGCTGTTGGTAACAGATTTAGCATTGTGCAGGTGCATAGAACCTTTGTTCTTCACCTGGATGTTGTTTTCTGCCGCTGCACGCGATGCTGCACCACCGATGTGGAACGTACGCATGGTCAGCTGTGTACCAGGCTCACCGATAGACTGTGCTGCGATAACACCGACAGACTCACCGTGATTAACCAGGTGACCACGTGCCAGGTCACGACCATAACAGTTGGCACAACAACCAAAGTCGGTTTCACAGGTTACAACAGAACGCACTTTCACTTTATCGACGGAATGATGCTCAAGAATGTCACACCATTTTTCGTCCAACAGCGTGTTGCGTGGTGCCAGGACTTCTTCCGAGCCAGGCTTGAGCACATCTTCTGCCACAACACGGCCTAGAACACGCTCACGCAGGGCTTCTTTAACGTCACCACCTTCGATAACCGCCATCATGTGGATACCGCCTTGGGTGCCACAATCGGTTTCGGTCACAACCACGTCTTGCGCGACATCGACCAGGCGACGCGTCAGATAACCTGAGTTCGCGGTCTTCAGTGCCGTATCCGCCAGACCCTTACGGGCACCGTGCGTTGAAATAAAGTACTGAAGTACGTTCAGACCTTCACGGAAGTTCGCCGTGATTGGCGTTTCGATGATGGAGCCATCCGGCTTCGCCATCAGACCACGCATACCCGCTAGCTGACGGATCTGCGCGGCAGAACCACGTGCACCTGAGTCAGCCATCATGTAGACGCTGTTAAACGATGTTTGCGTTTCTTCTTCGCCATCACGGTTAATCACTGTCTCGGTAGACAGGTTATCCATCATCGCTTTGGCAACTTGTTCGTTCGCGGCCGCCCAGATATCGATCACTTTGTTATAGCGCTCGCCGGCCGTCACTAGGCCTGACTGGAACTGCTCTTGAATTTCCGCGACTTCAGCTTCAGCAGCTTCGATCAAGTCGTACTTCGCTTGTGGGATCACCATGTCGTCGATACCGACAGACGTGCCCGACAGCGCCTGAATACGCAAAACCTGTGTACATAATTTGGTCAGCGAAGATAACGGTATCTTTCAGACCCAGCTTGCGGTAGCAGGTGTTTAGCAAGTTAGAAATTTGCTTTTTACCTAATGGCTGGTTCACCAAGTCATACGGCAAGCCGTTAGGAACAATGGTCCACAGCATGGCACGGCCCACGGTGGTATCCACCAAGGACACTTTTTCCGTGCGTGTACCCATCTCATCGATGTCGATTTGCTTGATACGTACTTTTACACGGCTGTGCAGTTCTGCATGACCGGTACGGTATACTTTTTCTGCTTCACCTGGACCAGCCAGGTACATGCCTTCGCCTTTGCCGTTGACCTTTTCACGGGTCATATAATAGAGACCCAATACCACGTCCTGCGACGGAACGATGATAGGGTCACCAGACGCTGGCGACAGAATGTTGTTGGTTGACATCATCAACGCACGCGCTTCCAGCTGAGCTTCCAGCGTTAGCGGCACGTGAACAGCCATTTGGTCACCATCGAAGTCAGCGTTATACGCCGCACACACCAACGGGTGCAGCTGGATCGCTTTACCTTCGATAAGCACAGGTTCAAACGCTTGGATACCCAAACGGTGAAGTGTTGGTGCACGGTTAAGCATCACTGGGTGTTCACGGATGACATCATCCAAGATATCCCATACGACCGCTTCTTCGCGCTCAACCATCTTCTTAGCGGCTTTGATAGTAGTCGCTAGACCACGAGTCTCAAGCTTGCCGTAGATAAACGGTTTAAACAGCTCTAGTGCCATTTTCTTTGGCAGGCCACACTGATGCAGACGCAAGTATGGACCCACGGTAATCACCGAACGGCCAGAGTAATCAACACGTTTACCCAGCAGGTTCTGACGGAAACGCCCCTGCTTACCTTTGATCATGTCGGCCAGTGATTTCAGCGGACGCTTGTTCGAGCCGGTAATGGCACGACCACGACGGCCGTTATCCAGCATGGCATCGACAGACTCTTGCAGCATACGCTTTTCGTTACGCACGATGATATCTGGCGCAGCAAGATCAAGTAGACGCTTCAAGCGGTTGTTACGGTTAATCACACGGCGGTACAGGTCGTTGAGATCCGAGGTCGCAAAACGACCACCATCCAACGGGACCAATGGACGCAGATCGGGCGGCAACACAGGCAGCACGGTCAAAATCATCCACTCAGGGTTGTTACCTGATTGTAAGAAGGACTCAACCAGCTTCAAACGCTTGGTGATCTTCTTACGCTTGGTCTCAGAGTTCGTCTCTTCGAGCTGTTCACGCATTTGCTCTGTCTCAACCGACAGATCCATGTTCGCGAGCAGTGCTTTGACTGCTTCTGCGCCCATGCGCGCGTCAAATTCGTCGCCCCACTCTTCAAGTGCGTCTAAATATTGTTCTTCAGACATCATCTGACCGCGCTCTAGGCTGGTCATGCCTGGTTCAATAACAATATACGACTCAAAGTAAAGCACACGTTCGATGTCACGCAGTGGCATGTCCATCAACAAGCCGATGCGCGATGGCAGCGACTTCAGGAACCAAATGTGGGCAACAGGAGAAGCAAGCTCAATGTGACCCATGCGCTCACGGCGCACTTTGGTCTGAGTGACTTCAACGCCACATTTTTCACAAATGACGCCGCGGTGCTTGAGGCGCTTATACTTACCACAAAGACACTCATAGTCTTTGACCGGGCCAAAGATACGTGCACAGAACAAACCGTCACGTTCAGGCTTAAAGGTACGGTAGTTGATGGTTTCTGGCTTTTTCACTTCACCAAACGACCATGAACGAATCATGTCCGGTGAGGCAAGACCGATTTTGATCGAGTCAAATTCTTCGGTCTTATGTTGTGCTTTCAGAAACTTAAGTAAGTCTTTCACAATCGGCTCCTGTGAGGAGTTGACCCATAAAGGCGCTGACAGGCAGCGCCTTCATATTCTTACCGGAGAGAGTAGCTCGAGGCTTACTCGTCTTCCAGCTCGATGTTGATACCCAACGAGCGGATTTCTTTCAGCAATACGTTGAAAGATTCCGGCATGCCCGGCTCCATACGATGGTCGCCATCTACGATGTTTTTATACATCTTAGTACGGCCATTAACGTCATCCGACTTCACGGTGAGCATTTCTTGTAGGGTATAGGCAGCACCGTATGCTTCCAGAGCCCAAACTTCCATCTCACCGAAGCGCTGACCACCGAACTGTGCCTTACCACCCAACGGTTGCTGCGTCACCAAGCTGTAAGAACCGGTTGAACGGGCGTGCATCTTGTCGTCAACCAAGTGGTTCAGTTTCAGCATGTACATGTAACCCACGGTTACCGGACGCTCAAACTTCTCACCAGTGCGGCCATCGTACAAGTCAAGCTGACCAGACTCAGGCAGATCACCCAATTTCAGTAGTTCTTTAACAATTGGTTCAGGCGCACCGTCAAAGACAGGAGACGCTGTCGGCAGACCATCACGCAGGTTTCCGATTAAGGTGCGTACTTCTTCGTCAGTCAGTTGGCTAATGTCCACTTTCTGACGGGTATCACCGAGATCGTAAACCTTCTGCAAGAACTCACGGAATTTCGCTAGTTCTTGCTGCTCTTTGAGCATGCGGTTGATCTTGTCACCAATCCCTTTCGCTGCCAGACCCAAGTGTGTTTCTAGGATCTGACCGATGTTCATACGCGAAGGTACACCCAACGGGTTCAGCACTAAGTCGACGGGTTCACCAGATTCGTCGTAAGGCATATCTTCGATCGGGTTGATCTTCGAGATAACACCTTTGTTACCGTGACGACCAGCCATTTTATCACCTGGCTGGATGCGACGTTTAACCGCAAGGTACACTTTAACGATCTTCAACACGCCTGGCGCAAGGTCATCACCTTGGGTGATCTTGCGACGTTTAGTGTCAAATTTCTTGTCAAAGTCAGCTTTGATTTCGTCGTACTGCTCGGCAAGCTGCTCTAGCTGCGTTTGCTGTGCTTCGTCGTCTAGTGTCTGCGTCAACATGGTCTGACGATCCATGCTGGCTAATTGACTATCAGTGTAACCGGCTTGAGAAAGCAGTGTGCGAACACGTGCCATCAGACCACCTTCAAGGATAGAGAACTCCTCGGTTAGGTCTTTTTTGGCTTCTTTCAGCTGCATTTCTTCGATTTCGAGTGCACGTTTGTCTTTTTCAACGCCATCGCGAGTAAAGACTTGCACATCGATAACCGTACCAGATACACCATTAGGAACACGCAATGATGAATCTTTTACGTCAGAGGCTTTTTCGCCAAAGATTGCTCGTAGTAGCTTCTCCTCTGGCGTCAGTTGTGTTTCGCCTTTTGGCGTCACTTTACCGACCATGATATCGCCGCCTTTGACTTCGGCCCCGATATACACAACCCCAGATTCATCCAGCTTAGACAGTGCCGCTTCACCCACGTTTGGAATATCCGCGGTAATTTCTTCACTGCCCAGCTTGGTATCACGCGCCACACAAGAAAGCTCTTGAATGTGAATAGTGGTTAAACGATCTTCCTGAGCCACACGCTCAGAAATAAGGATGGAATCCTCAAAGTTATAACCATTCCACGGCATAAACGCGATGCGCATGTTCTGGCCGAGTGCCAGTTCACCCAAATCGGTTGATGGTCCATCAGCCAAGACGTCACCTTTGGCGACTTCATGGCCTGGCATCACAGTTGGACGCTGATTAATACAGGTGTTCTGGTTTGAACGTGTGTATTTCACCAAGCTGTAGATATCGATACCCGCTTCGCCTGATACCAACTCATCTTCATTCACTTTCACCACGATACGTGATGCGTCGACCGACTGAATGGTACCACCGCGTTTCGCTACCGCTGTCACACCCGAGTCAACCGCCACATTACGCTCGATACCTGTTCCCACGAGCGGCTTTTGCGCGCGCAGTGTCGGCACCGCCTGACGTTGCATGTTCGCGCCCATCAAGGCACGGTTAGCATCATCATGCTCAAGGAACGGGATCAGTGAGGCTGCCACCGATACGACCTGGTTGGTCGCAACGTCCATGTACTGGACATGATCACGTGGGTGCAAGCCTGACTCACCGGTTTCACGCGCGGTGATCAGTTCATCAGTGAAGGAGCCATCTTCGTTCAACGCAGCGTTCGCCTGCGCAATCACGTAGTGACCTTCTTCGATCGCTGACAAATAATCAATTTGATCGGTCACTTTACCGTCAACGACTTTACGGTAAGGTGTTTCTAGGAAGCCGTAGCCATTACAACGTGCAAAGGCAGACAGTGAGTTAATCAGACCAATGTTCGGTCCTTCCGGTGTTTCAATCGGACACAGACGACCGTAGTGGGTGGCATGAACGTCACGCACTTCGAAACCTGCACGCTCACGCGTCAGACCGCCTGGACCCAATGCAGAAATACGACGTTTGTGCGTCACTTCTGACAACGGGTTATTTTGGTCCATAAACTGTGACAGCTGTGAAGAGCCAAAGAACTCTTTAACTGCCGCAGAGATAGGCTTAGCGTTAATTAAGTCTTGTGGCATCACACTGTCGAGATCGCCCAAGCTCAAACGCTCTTTTACTGCACGCTCTACACGTACTAGACCTACACGGAACTGGTTTTCTGCCATTTCGCCCACAGAGCGAATACGGCGGTTACCCAGGTGATCAATGTCATCAACTTCACCAATACCATTTCGGATATGGATGAGTTTACGCATCACCTCGATAATGTCTTCTTTGCTCAGAACGCCTGGGCCAGTCAGATCATCACGACCCAGAGAGCTGTTAAACTTCATACGACCCACAGATGATAGGTCATAGCGATCGTCTGAGAAGAACAGACTTTCGAACAGTTGCTCTGCCGCTTCACGCGTTGGTGGCTCACCAGGACGCATCATGCGGTAAATTTCAACTAACGCCGTCAAGCGATCCGTTGTATTGTCGATACGCAGGGTATCTGACATGTACGGGCCGTGATCCAGGTCATTAGTGAACAGGGTTTCGATACGTTTGTGACCTGCTTGCGACAACTGCGCCAGTGTCTCCAGACTTAACTCTTGGTTAGCCGAGACAATCACTTCGCCAGTTTCCTGGTTGATATATTCACGTGCAGAAATCTTGCCCGCAATATACTCCACCGGCACTTCGATGTGATCAACGTTATCTTTCGTCAACTGACGGATATGACGCGCGGTAATTCGACGGCCTTGCTCAACGTAAACTTTACCGTCGGCTTCAATGTCGAAATTTGCCGTTTCGCCACGTAGACGATCAGGCACCAACTCCATCACCAGAGATTTGCCCTTCACTTCGAAAACGACTTTTTCGAAGAATAGATCCAAGATCTCTTCAGTTGTGTATTCCAGCGCACGCAGAATAATAGAAGCCGGCAGCTTACGACGACGATCGATACGAACGTATACGATATCCTTAGGATCAAATTCGAAATCCAACCATGAACCACGGTATGGGATCACGCGTGCGTTATATAGCACTTTTCCTGAGGAGTGGGTTTTACCCTTATCGCTGTCGAAAAAGACGCCCGGACTACGGTGCAGCTGGGATACGATAACCCTCTCAGTACCATTGATGACAAAGGTACCATTTTCAGTCATGAGCGGAATTTCGCCCATATAGACTTCTTGTTCTTTGATGTCTTTTACGGTACCAGCCGGGGCTTCCTTATCAAACATCACCAAGCGCAGTTTCACGCGCAGTGGGGCCGAATAGGTTACGCCACGAATTTGGCATTCTTTGACATCGAAAACTGGCTCACCGAGACGATAGCTAACGTATTGCAGCTCGGAATTGCCGTTGTAGCTCTGAATTGGAAAAACAGAGCGAAAGGCAGCTTCAAGACCGTATTGCCCTTCTGGATCCTGCTCGATAAAGTTCTTAAAAGATTCAAGCTGGATCGACAGCAAGTATGGCACGTCCAGAACTTGAGGACGCTTACCAAAATCCTTACGGATACGCTTTTTCTCGGTATAAGAGTAAACCATAGGGTTCCTCAGCTCGCTGATAAGTGACCCAAACTGTCCGATAAAACAAGGACAGTGACTAAACAACCACCGTTTAGTGTAGGAAAATCAAAGCGCGTGCTTTGATCTTTTTTGCATGGTCAGCAGTGATAAAACGGGGTGGAAATTTCACTACTGCCCTACAGCGCAAAAAGGCCGGTGGCTTTCTAGCCACCAGCCAATGCCCTTTCAGGCTAGGAAATTAAGTATAAATTACTTAACTTCAACAGAAGCACCAGCTTCTTCTAGCTGAGCTTTAAGCGCTTCAGCTTCTTCTTTCTCAACACCTTCTTTCAGAGGTGCTGGCGCGCCGTCAACAAGCGCTTTCGCTTCTTTCAGGCCTAGACCAGTTGCGCCACGTACCGCTTTGATTACTGATACTTTGTTCGCACCAGCTTCAGTTAGGATAACGTCAAATTCGGTTTGCTCTTCAACAGCAGCGCCTTCGCCAGCACCACCAGCAACAACTGCTGCTGCAGCTGATACGCCGAATTTTTCTTCCATAGCTTCGATAAGCTCAACAACTTGCATTACAGACATGTCTGCAATTGCGTCTAGGATTTGCTCGTTAGTGATAGACATAACAATTCTCTTTAAAGTCAACAATAAAAGGATTAAGCAACCAGATTAAGCGGGCAATTAGGCCGCGTCTTTTTGGTCGCGAACAGCGGCGATAGTACGAACCAGCTTGCCGGCAGAAGCTTCTTTCAAGCCCATCATTAGGCGTGCAATTGCTTCGTCGTACGTTGGCAGTGTCGCCAATACCTCTGGGTCAGTGATCACGCCTTCGAATGCAGCAGATTTAACCTCAAACTCGTTGTTTTCTTTAGCGAAGTCTTTAAAAAGACGCGCAGCAGCACCTGGGTGCTCGTTAGAAAACGCAATCAGAGTTGGGCCAACAAAAGTGTCTTTCAGACACTCGTAGTCTGTGCCTTCAACTGCACGGCGAGCCAGTGTATTACGAACAACTTTCATGAAAACGCCCGCTTCACGCGCTTGTTTACGTAGAGAAGTCATCGCATCCACGGTTACACCGCGAGAATCAGCAACTACTGCAGACAGGGCACCACTGGCAGCTTCGTTGACTTCAGCAACAATTGCTTTTTTGTCTTGAAGGTTTAAAGCCATTTGGATTTGCTCCTGGATTGTTTAACACCACTCCCCACATAGCGTAGAGAGAGCTTTTACGGTGCAGATCCAAGAAAGACGAAAATCTATCATGTTCTGGCACCGTCTACGTAGGAGAGATTAAGTTCGCTATGAACACCTACGGTCTTGGACGAAGTTTGCCGCAGCAAACTCAGCCATAAAATTGCCAAGCGAGAGAGTATAAACTACTCGCTCGCTTGTCGCAATTAGTTAACGCTTGCGTCCAAAGAGTTCTGGTCTAATGAAACACCAGCACCCATAGTGGTCGACAGGCTAACTTTCTTAATGAAAGTACCTTTTGCTGAAGTTGGCTTCGCCTTCTTCAGTGCAACCAACAGCGCTTCAAGGTTCTCTTTTAGGCTGTCAGCGTCAAAGTCTACTTTACCGATAGTAGTATGAACGATACCGTTCTTATCGTTACGATAACGAACCTGACCTGCTTTCGCGTTCTTAACCGCTTCAGCAACGTTAGGAGTTACAGTACCTACTTTCGGGTTTGGCATCAGGCCGCGTGGACCTAGGATAGTACCTAGCTGGCCAACAACGCGCATTGCGTCTGGTGAAGCGACGACAACGTCAAAGTTCATTTCGCCTTTCTTCACTTGCTCAGCAAGATCTTCCATACCCACGATATCTGCACCCGCTTCTTTCGCAGCGTCTGCATTCGCACCTTGGGTGAATACTGCAACACGGATATCACGGCCAGTACCGTTCGGCAGTACAGTTGCACCACGAACGTTTTGGTCTGATTTACGTGCATCGATGCCAAGGTTGACAGAAACATCAACACTTTCAACAAATTTTGCAGTCGCCAGTTCCTTAAGTAGAGCAACGGCTTCGTTGATGTCGTACTCTTTGGTCACATCAACTTTTTCGCGGATTACGCGCATGCGCTTAGTCATTTTAGCCATTGTCTTAACCCTCTACGTTCAGGCCCATTGAACGGGCAGTACCCGCAATGGAGCGTTTCATCGCTTCGACGTCCGCACCCGTCATGTCTGCCGCTTTGGTTTCTGCGATCTCTTGGATCTGAGCGTCAGTAACGGTACCCACTTTTTCAGTGTTCGGACGACCTGAACCAGACTTAACACCGGCTGCTTTCTTAAGCAGAATCGCCGCTGGTGGGGTCTTGGTTACGAAGGTGAAAGAACGGTCACTATATACAGTGATAACAACAGGAGTTGGTAGACCTTTCTCGATAGATTCAGTCTTCGCGTTAAACGCTTTACAGAACTCCATGATGTTTACACCGTGTTGACCTAGAGCAGGACCAACCGGTGGCGATGGGTTAGCTGCACCCGCTGCAACCTGCAGCTTGATGTAAGCTTGTACTTTCTTAGCCATTATTCAATTACCTAATTTTGGGTACTAACGTCTATCTTGCGACAGACTTCCCGTTTAACAAAAGGGCGCGAAATTATAGTCAAATTTCGCGCCCTTGCCAACCGTTAGCGGTGCTTTTTTGATCAGGTTTTTTCTACCTGGCCAAATTCAAGCTCTACCGGTGTTGCACGGCCGAAGATAGACACTGAAACTTTAAGGCGGTTTTTATCGTAGTCGACTTGTTCAACCACGCCGTTAAAGTCTGCAAATGGGCCTTCAGTAACGCGTACCACTTCACCTGCTTCAAATACGGTTTTATGCACCGGAGACTCGCTCGCTTTTTCAAGGCGATTGAGGATAGAGTCCGCTTCTTTATCAGAAATTGGAGCTGGGCGATCAGAGGTGCCGCCGATAAAGCCCATCACACGTGGCACACCACGTACTAGGTGCCACGACTCATCGTTCATCACCATTTGGACGAGCACATAACCTGGGAAGAATTTACGTTCGCTTTTACGACGTTGACCTTGGCGCATTTCAACCACTTCTTCGGTTGGCACCAATACTTCCCCGAAATAGTCTTCCATTTCGTGCATCTTGATATGTTCGCGCAATGATTGCGCCACACGGCTTTCAAAACCAGAGAAAGCCTGAACCACATACCAACGTTTTTTGGGAGCTTCGCTCATGTACTTTTACCTCACACGCCAGTGATTAGGCGGACTAGACGGACCATGATTCCGTCAACGCCCCACAAGATGAGCGCCATAACGACAGTAACAGCCAGAACGATGAGAGATGTTTGCAAAGTCTCCTGGCGCGTAGGCCAAATGACTTTACGCACTTCCATACGCGATTCGCGTGCAAACGTGATCGCAGCTTTTCCTTTCATCGTGAGTGCAGCCACACCGCCAGCAGCGGCAACCAGCACCACTACAGCAGCAGCTCGCACTACTACAGACACATCACTGTACAGGCTATTCCCTACCACGGCTGCGGCCAATAGGACAAAAACAACACCCCACTTGAGGATGTCCATCGAACCGGATTGGGTCTCAGCGTTCGCTTTCATACATTCTACCTGTAACAAGTCTACATAGACGGCAGTGCCTGTAACAGCATACGCTCAGTATTCTGCAAGGCACGTGGTGATCTTATCTCTCGTTAGAGGGTGATACGATCACTAAAGTCCGCGCTGACCGACCACTAGTGGCGAAAATTACGCCAATAGGAGTGTCAAACGCAGAAAAAGGGCATCAAATGATGCCCTTTTTACTAGTGTGTCGTCAAATCATTATTCAACGATGTTGGCAACAACACCAGCGCCTACAGTACGGCCACCTTCACGGATAGCGAAACGTAGGCCTTCATCCATCGCGATTGGCGCGATAAGCGTTACAACCATCTTGATGTTGTCACCAGGCATAACCATCTCAACGCCTTCTGGCAGTTCGATAGTACCGGTCACGTCAGTTGTACGGAAGTAGAACTGTGGACGATAACCTTTGAAGAACGGCGTATGACGGCCGCCTTCGTCTTTACCTAGTACATATACTTCTGATTCGAACTTGGTGTGCGGAGTGATTGAACCAGGCTTCGCCAGTACTTGACCACGCTCAACTTCGTCACGCTTAGTACCACGCAGAAGAACACCAACGTTCTCACCCGCACGGCCTTCGTCTAGAAGCTTACGGAACATTTCAACACCAGTACAAGTGGTCTTGGTGGTGTCTTTCATGCCTACGATTTCAACGTCGTCACCCACGGTGATGATGCCTTGCTCAACACGACCAGTTACAACAGTACCACGGCCTTGGATTGAGAATACGTCTTCGATTGGTAGGATGAACGGCTTGTCGATCGCACGCTCTGGCTCTGGGATGTAAGAATCCAGGGCTTCAGCAAGTTCAACAATCTTCTGCTCCCACTGCTCTTCACCGTTCAATGCACCCAGTGCAGAACCTTGAATTACTGGGCAGTCGTCACCTGGGAAGTCATACTCTGAAAGTAGCTCACGGACTTCCATTTCAACCAGCTCAAGCAGCTCTTCGTCATCAACCATGTCAC
The DNA here is from genome assembly GCA_000565345.1 of Salinivibrio costicola subsp. costicola ATCC 33508 = LMG 11651. Taxonomy (GTDB): domain Bacteria; phylum Pseudomonadota; class Gammaproteobacteria; order Enterobacterales; family Vibrionaceae; genus Salinivibrio; species Salinivibrio costicola. Next base: position 28,033 of record AQOF01000022.1, read on the forward strand.
ATTTGTTCATGAACACGATGATGTTTGGAATACCAACCTGACGACCTAGTAGGATGTGCTCACGGGTCTGTGGCATTGGGCCATCAGTTGCCGCAACAACCA
>AQOF01000023.1 GCA_000565345.1 Salinivibrio costicola subsp. costicola ATCC 33508 = LMG 11651
TGGCCCTTTGGGCCAGGTTCCTTCAGGCCCTTCCTTCTTAATTGGGGCCAAGTTCCGGGTGGAATTGGGTTCGGGGCCGGCTTTTTTATTTTAAATTCAACTTAGCTTTGGTTGGTTTGACGCTTCGATTGAGTAAATATTCCGGGGTCAAAAACTTCCGAGTTGCTCGGTATTGTAGGGGATCGCCTCCAAGGCGTGTAGTGCTTCTTGGTAAAGTTGCGCCGCTTTTTCTTGCGCGCCAGCCAGCCCCAGTAAAGCAGGGTAGGTGCTCTTCTCCGCATTCACATCGGAACCTTGAGGCTTTCCAAGCGTTTGCGTATCGCTGGTAATGTCCAAAATATCATCCTGAACTTGGAATGCGAGCCCGATAGCATCCGCAAATCGGTCTAACGATCCAAGATATTTCACCCCAGTCTCCCCAGCCGCATAGGCCCCCAATCGTACCGCCGCTTTAATGAGTGCACCGGTTTTATTACGATGAATTTGCTTCAAGGCATATAAATCAACGGCTCGGCCTTCTGCGGCTAAATCAAGTGATTGACCCAGACACATCCCGGATGCGCCGCTTGCATTGGCCAATACTCTCACCATGTCGATACGGTACGGTTGAGCATTTGGATTGAGTTCACCTTCAGCAAGCACGGTAAAAGCCAGTGTTTGTAGCGCATCACCGGCGAGAATCGCCGTCGCTTCATCGAATGCAACATGACAAGTCGGCTGACCACGGCGCAAACTGTCGTTGTCCATCGCCGGTAAATCGTCATGGATTAATGAATAAGCATGAATACATTCTACTGCTACTGCGGGTGTGTCGAGCTGCGCAAGCGGTATACCGAAAAGTTGCCCCGTCGCATAGGTTAAAAACGGGCGAATCCGTTTTCCTCCCAATAACAAGCCATGGCGCATCGCTTGAATAAGAGGTTGTTCCTGATGGTCTAGGGTATAAAGCCAGGATTCAAGTTGTCGGTTACTTCGCGTTTGCGTCTCGCGCAGCGTATCTTTTGCAACAGTACTAGTCATCGTCTTGGGGGGAAAACTCAGTCAGTGGCCCATCGTCTTCTTGCGAAAGCAAGATCTCGACCCGTTGCTCGGCGTCCGCCAAGGTTTTTTGCCCTTGACGGGTTAAGGTGATACCACGCTCGAAGCGTTTCATTGCCGTATTAAGCGGCAGTTCGCCGGACTCTAACGCGCCAACGATACTGTCTAACTCTTTGAGCGTGTCCTCAAAGGTCATATTTTCTGGTTTCTTCACAGCCATGATGCCATAAAATTAGAAAAGAAAGGCTAGACGGTAACTCAGCGGTGAAAAGTGGTCAAACCGCAGAGGCCGATTTTGTGTTCTTACCCCAAGCGGTAAATGGCATGTTATCCTTATTAATATTGACGGATTTACGCTAAACCTAAAGGATTGGTTGCCGATATAACCAATACCCTGAAAATGAACAACAATGACTTAATGGTAGTTAAGGGAGACTGACGTGGATATAGCGACGCTCATCGGCATCCTCGGTTCGTTCGCATTCGTTGTCATGGCGATGCTGCTGGGCGGCACCATGAATATGTATTTTGACGTTCCATCTGTGTTGATCGTCATCGGGGGCAGTCTATTTGTTGTCTTAACCAAATACACGATGGGGCAATTTTTTGGCAGCTTTAAAATCGCGGGTAAGGCTTTTATGTTTAAGTCCGATGACCCGGAAGATTTGATTGCCAAGATTATCGAAATGGCAGATGCTGCTCGTAAAGGCGGGTTTCTCGCCCTCGAAGAAATGGAAGTGAATAACTCGTTTATGCAAAAAGGCGTCGACTTGCTCGTTGATGGCCATGATGCGGATGTGGTCCGTGCCACCTTGAAGAAAGATATCAGCTTGACGGAAGAGCGGCATGATCACGGTATTGGTTTTTATAACGCGTTAGCGGATGTCGCCCCAGCAATGGGGATGATCGGGACCTTGATTGGTCTGGTTGCCATGCTTTCCAACATGGATGATCCTAAGGCCATCGGCCCGGCAATGGCAGTGGCTTTGCTGACGACTATGTACGGGGCGATGCTGGCAAATATGGTAGCGACACCGATTGCCAACAAGCTCGCACTACGCAAAGAACAAGAGAAGTTAAACCGTCGTCTTATTATGGACGGCTTACTCGCGATTCAAGATGGTCAAAACCCACGTGTGATTGATGGCTTTTTGAAAAATTACCTCAATGAAGGCAAGCGTGCAGTGGATGTCGATAATTAAAGCGTCTGCGTTGAACATCAAAAATAGCGAGATTTAAGGAGTCCTCATGGCACAACAGCAAGAAGAAGAAGAGGAATGCAAATGCCCGCCTCCCGGCTTACCGCCTTGGATGGGGACGTTTGCAGACTTGATGTCACTGCTCATGTGCTTTTTCGTCCTTCTGTTGTCCTTTTCAGAAATGGACGTGCTCAAGTTTAAGCAAATCGCTGGCTCGATGAAATTTGCGTTTGGGGTACAAAACGTCCTTGAGGTGAAAGATATTCCTAAAGGGACCAGTGTGATTGCACAAGAATTTCGCCCCGGCCGCCCAGAGCCGACGCCCATTGAAGTGATCATGCAGCAAACCATTGACATGACGCAGCGCACTTTGGACTTTCAAGAGGGGCAAGATGATCGCTCTGGCGGATCTCAGCGGACAACCTCTGACAAAGAAGGTGGATCGAGTGCTCAGGTTGCTTCACAGCTTGAACAACAACGGATGCAAGAGCAACTCGAGCAGTTACAAAAAGCCTTGATGCAGGCGTTGCAGCGCGAGATAGAAGAAGGCGCTATCGAGGTTGAAAACCTAGGTCAGCAGCTGGTTATCCGCGTTCAAGAAAAGGGGGCGTTTCCTCCCAATTCTGCGTTTTTGCAGCCTAAGTTCCGCCCATGGTGCGCCAAATTGCGCAGCTGGTAAAAGATGTTCCTGGAGAAATTAAAGTGTCAGGCCATACCGACAGCACACCGCTGGAGTCTGAGCTATATCGATCTAACTGGGACATCTCCGCACAGCGTGCGGTCTCAGTGGCACAGGAAATGGAAAAAGTGCCCGGCTTTAACCATTTGCGGATGAAGGTAGAAGGCTTGGCCGACACCCAGCCACGAGCTCCGAATAGCTCTCCCGACAATCGGGCCGCCAACCGGCGTGTAGAAATCGCTGTGATGCAAGGGAAACCGAGCTTTTCAGACGAGATCTCTGCTGATGATGTGGATGATCCCATCCCTTAACATCCTCTGCGACGGTCACGACTTATCGATTCCGATGCGTGAGCGTCGCCTTATTGCCGTTTAATAGACACAAAAATAGCCGGTTTCAGCGGCGCCTTGGTTATTGTATAATCCGCGGCTTTATTTCCAGCTGTATCGAACCGGTTATGAAGTTTATTGTTAAAATTCACCCTGAGGTGATCGTCAAAAGCGAGTCAGTCAGAAAGCGTTTTACTAAAATCCTCGAATGCAATATTCGTAATATTCTAAAGCGTCGGACTGGTAATACGGCGGTATATAACCGTCGGGATCACATTGAGGTGACATTAAAACAACCGGACGAGCGTCAGCTGGTGCTGGATGTGCTAACTAACACGCCTGGCGTCCAAACTGTGCTTGAGGTAGAGCAGACACTGTTTAACGATTTGCATCATATTTATACACTCACCTTAGAGGGTGTGCGTGATCAAATTGAAGGAAAAACCTTTTGTGTCCGAGCCAAACGCCGCGGCAAGCATGACTTTAGTTCTATTGAGCTTGAACGCTATGTGGGCGGTGGGTTAAACCAAGCTGTTCCGTCGGCAAGCGTACAGCTGAAAAAGCCTGACGTAACCGTGATGATGGAAGTTGACCACGATAAGCTGAACTTGGTAAAGCATCGTCATACCGGCTTAGGCGGCTTCCCGCTGGGTACGCAAGAAGACGTACTGAGCTTGATATCGGGCGGCTTCGACTCAGGGGTGTCGAGTTACCTGCATATAAAACGTGGTAGTAAGGTTCACTATTGCTTTTTTAATCTTGGCGGCAAATCTCATGAAACGGGTGTGCAGCAGGTTTCTCACTACCTTTGGAATAAATTTGGTTCCTCGGCCAAAGTGAAGTTTATTTCGATTGATTTCGAGCCGGTGGTTAATAGCATTCTCGAAAACGTTGATAACGGTCAGATGGGCGTGGTGTTGAAACGCATGTTTGTGCGTGCGGCGAGCATGGTTGCAGCGCGCTTCGGTATTCAGGCCTTGGTAACTGGCGAGGCTTTGGGCCAAGTATCTAGTCAGACACTCACTAACTTGCGCATGATTGATAACGTCACTGATAGCCTGATTTTGCGCCCGCTGATCAACTGGGACAAAGAAGATATTATTGATACAGCACGCAAAATTGGCACCGAAGATTTTGCTAAAACCATGCCTGAGTACTGTGGGGTGATTTCGAAAAAGCCCACGGTCAAAGCGGAAAAAGCCAAGTTAGAGCATGAGGAGTCAAAGTTTGACTTTAGCTTATTAGAACAAGCGGTTGATCAGGCAACGATCATGGATATCCGTGCCATTGAAGCGCTAAGCAAAGAGAAAGCGCCAGAAGCGGAATGGGTCAACGAGGTTGAAAAAGATTCCGTCGTTTTAGATATTCGCAGCCGCGAAGAGCAAGAAGACAAACCACTCAAGGTTGAAGGTGCGAACGTCGCTCATATTCCCTTCTTTAAGTTGGCGACGCAATTCGGTGATCTTGACCAAAGTAAAACCTATTTGCTCTATTGTGAACGTGGCGTAATGAGTCGACTGCAAGCCCTGTACCTCAAAGATATGGGCTTTGAGAATGTGAAAGTCTATCGGGTTTAATCATTGTGAACGTAAAAAACAGGCAGCCCAATCGGCTGCCTGTTTGCGATTAGGCGCTGAGCCGATTTATCCTTCGCTGAATTTTTTCTCATAATGCAATTGAGGCAACGGCATCATAGGCTCAGCGACCTGCCAGGCCAGCTTTTTGCCGCCAAGTACATGCACGATTTCAATCGCGAACTCCATCGCTGAGCCGGGTCCCTGACTAGTAATTAAACGGTGATCATAATCGGTCATCACTCGGCGCCGACTGAGCCATTGTTCGGGGATCTGCTCACTGACACTCGGATGGCAGCTCATATGAGATCGAGGGAACAGCTGGTGGCGTTGAAGAACTAAAGCCGGCGCCGCACAAATCGCCGCGACCCAAGCCTGATCGCTTTGCTGCTGCTTAATGATCTCTGTTACCAGCGTGCTGTCACCTAAACATTGTGCGCCGTCGATGCCACCCGGTAAAACCACGCAATCAAATGGTTGATCGGCCACCGCAGCGAGTGTGGTGTCACAGACGATCACCACCCCACGAGAGCCGGTGAGGGTGAGCATCCCATCAGGTGCCGCACTGGCGACAGTCACGTCAAACCCCGCTCGTCGCATCACGTCAATCACGGTGACTGCTTCTATTTCTTCGCTGCCGGGGGCCATACAAATGAGGAGACGTTGTTGACTCATGAGGATTCCTTATGCCGTTGACCTTGTTGTACCGCCTGATAGAGCTGCTGATGATGCGGGGCCGATATGTGGTGTTCGGCCGCGCGCTGCAACACATAACCGGTAATGTATTCGAGCTCTGTCGGACGTTGATAGAAGACATCACGATTCATGGATGAATAGTTGTTTGCGGTTGCTTTTACCACGGTATCAATCTGTTGGCGGATCTCAGTCACAGAGGTGTGGACGCCTTCAGCGCGCATCACATTGGCTAACTCTTGGCACAGTTCGCGAATGATAGGATCGTAGTCAACTTTGAGCAACTCACCATTTTGAATGCCATGCACCGCGGTCAGTGGGTTAATTACGCTGTTGATCGCCAGTTTATACCAAAGTGACTGAAAAATGTCGCGCTTCCACGTCGCGGTGGGAAGGGCATGATCAAACACCTCGGCAATAAAGGTGCAGGCATGGCCGGCTTGATTACCTGGCCCGATAGCGGTTGGTCCATGCCCGGTGTGCTGATAATCACCGGTACGGGCGCGACAGACACCATGAGATGTGGTAGCAAGCAGCAGAGGTTGAGCGTCAGGTAACTGTGTTGCCAACCATTGATGCGGTCCCATTCCATTATGCATAAGTACAACCAGAATCTCTGGGTGTAAATAGGATAGATAGGGAAGCAATGCGGCTTGGATATCATAGGCTTTGGTGCAGACTAACCAGAGATCGCTTTGTTGCATCAAAGCGGTTTGGTTGGCGGGCAAGGTGAACGATGTGCCGTCTAAAGAAAGGGTGCGTTCACTTGCGTGGTCTCGCGTGACCAGATTAACGCTATGTCCTGCTTGGGTTAGTTTCACCGCCCATAATGTGCCAATGGCGCCAGCACCAATTAGGGTAATCCTCATCACATCGCCTGCTTGGTTAAAACCTCAGTGTATCATAACCATAGAGGATGAAGGGCAAAGCAGGAAAGCAGCGCGCCGACGAGGGCCGGCGCGCTAGTCAGTTAGAACTTGTAGGTGGCGTTGAGGTAGTGAGAGATGCCTGAGGTATCAGCGGTACCACCATCTTCAATCAAGTAGACATCGTTATAGGCTTTTAGACCATAACCGAGAGCGTAGTTGTCTGAATGCCAGTATAGGCCGTTAAACATCGCACCGCCGTGGGTCGCTTGGTCATTACCTTTAAAGGTGTCATCGGCACCAAATTGGTAATCGATATAACCTTGGTAAGACAGGAAACTGCCGTTGTCAAAGAAGTGGAAAGGCTTAAACCAGTTGGTGGAGAATTGGTAACCGTTCCAATCTTTTTTGTTGATGTCATACAAACCGTAAAGGTTCATGCCCACTTTGCCAAACCAAGGCAGTTCAACATCGGCACCGACACCCCAGAACGAGTTGTTAGTGTCACTATCGCCGCCGCCCCAGTTAAACAGGTCGAGAAGTAGACTTCTTGTACAGGGCCAAACGACAAGTCTTGCCCAGTGATGCCGTCAATTGAGAAACGGGGTGCTAACTTCATAAAGGACTTAGCGGCCTCTCTTTTATTGTTGTTGTCGCTGTCGCTTTCTGCCAAGTCAAAAATATCGACGTAACCATAAAGATCGACCACGCCTTTACGGCCGCCGAATTCCATTTCTAGGTAGTTATGATCTTTTTCGGTATTGGTGTCAGTACCTTTCTCGAACTGTGGCTTCTCATTAATGGCATACATAGCATTAAATTGAAGCCATTTGTGATCATTTTTGTAAATGTCATCGGAGTAATCGGCGGCATTGGCAACAGATACGCTGCTTGCGGCGATAACGGCGAGTGCGAGTAGGGATTTTTTCATAGTGACTGCCTCTGCTGGGTGTTAATTACGCGGTACGCGTTTGTTAAGAGCAGTATATGGGGAAAGTTCACTATAAAGAATGTAATAAACATAGGCACACAAATGGATTGTGATTGGTGACAAGTTGTAACGGTTTACATGGCCGTTTTATGTGATCTTTGTTAATAATTAGACGACAGTGGAGAGCAAAACTTTGCACTCCACTGTGATACGTAGGGTCAGTTGCGACGTGAATCTGGGCAGTGTTCAGATGCTTGATCGTTTTGTGACGAGGATTGGCGGAATTGCCTGCCAATATAGATCAGCATGACCAGCCCAGGAATCACCATCAGAGCGGTTATTACGAAAAATGTTGACCAGCTATCCAACCAGTCCACCATCATGCCACTAAAGGAGGCGACCGTGGTGCGGCCTAGATTTCCCAACGACGCTAAGAGGGCGTACTGAGTGGCTGAAAACGCACGACCCGTTAAGAAGGTTAAGAATGACACGAACGCAATGGTTGCAAACGCTGACGTAAAGTTATCGACTAAGATTGCGCCCAGCAGCAGGTGCTCGTTGGGCCCAACCATCGCTAGCCAGGCAAACATCAGGTTGCTGGAGGCCATGGCCACGCCACCAATAAACAGCCCTTTAATTACCCCGAAACGCAAATTGATATAACTACCAATCAGGGTGTAGACCACGGTGAGGCCCCAACCGACAAGTTTGGAGTAGTAACCAATTTGTTCATTGGTAAAGCCGACATCTTTATAAAACACGATCGACATCCGTCCGAGGAAGGCTTCACCCAGTTTGAATAAAAATACAAACAGCAACAGGGTTAATGCTACTTTCACCCCATTGCGACGGAAAAACTCGGCAAAGGGCTCGACCACGGTGACCGCCAGCCACGCACGCAAGCCACTGTATCCTTGCGCCAAATAGTGGCGAGTGGCGGCATCTTGGCGCTGTTCGCGGTCACTTTCTGGTTCTTTCACATACAGCGTCGCCAATGCCATTAAGCCGATAAAGCCTGCCATGATCACATAAACATGATTCCATCCGATGGCATCGGCGTTAATAAAGCCAACATAACCTGGCACCGAATAGCCGGTCCACCAACCAATCACAGACATCGCTGATGCTAGCGGGAACTTGTCAGTCTCATGTTCAGCAAAGTTATCAATCCGAAAGGCGTCAATGGCAATATCCTGGGTGGAAGAGGCCAATGCAATCGCAAAGATAAGTGAGGATAACACCACGGTAGTAACCCAAGGGTCGACCGCTTTAAGCCCTTGTAAGTCAAGTTGTGACAACGCCAAGGTGGCAATCAACATAATAGCTTGAGTCGAAAAAATCCAACTGCGGCGCTGACCCAAGCGCTGAGATAGAAAAGGGATCTTAATGCGGTCGAGTAATGGCGCCCATAAAAAGTTGACTGCATACAGGACGAAAACCGAACCAAATAGACCAATCGCGGTGCGTGATAGGCCCTCGTCAGCCAACCAACCATTTAAGTTGGAGCCAATCAACACCCAGGGAAAGCCACTACAGCAACCCATTAAGAAAACAAAAAGTAAACGACGATCGGCGTAGGGCGCCAATGTCGTTTTGAACTTGGATGACAGCATAGTGGTTAGCCTACTTGTCGCTATTGAGAGGACATCCGGTAGATATTGGTGATAACAATCGGCTGTTGCGGTACATCTTGCATGCGTTTGCTCGGGACGGTCACTGTGGGTTGCTCGGTCATCGTTTGGAGCGTATTAAAGCCCTCCACGACTCGACCAAAAACCGTATATCCCACTTTATTGGGCGTGGCGTCTAAAAAGCCATTATCACGGATGTTGATATAAAACTGCCGGGTGGCGGAGTCGGGCTCTTGCGTACGTGCCATGGCGATTGTCGCTCGCCGATTCTTCAAACCGTTAGATGATTCATTGTCTACCGACTCGTAGCTTGGTCGGCGATTCAGGGCTTTATCAAACCCGCCGCCTTGCACGACAAATCGTGGGATCACGCGATGAAACTGCGTCCCGACATAACTGCCATCGTCAACATAACGCAAAAAGTTGGCCACGGTTTTCGGCGCTTTTTGCGGGTTTAGTTTTACCGCAAAATCACCCAAGGTGGTTTCGACTTTAACCATGACACTGGCTTGCACTGGCGTGATGACCAGCACAAGAATCCAGAGAAGCGAACGACATACCATGCTTAAAAGTGTGCTTTCATATGATCAAGGAGTTGCTCGTCGTCGGCAATGTCTTGTAACACCGCTTCAAGCAAGTTATTCAGCGCCAGTTCGATATCATCAGGTGATGCACTGCTTACACCGCTTTGCGTCGATTTCCCGGTATAACGCTTAACAAAGCGACCCTCAGGGGATTCAGCAACGAGCTGTAATTGGACCGATGCTTCCATGTCATGTTTAAACACGGTGTGTTTGACTCGGACTAAGGCATCAAGAATGTCGAGGCGCAACACTCCCGGGCCATTGGCAACCACTCGAAACCCTTGTGATGACAGTTGACGAGACAGCGTGTCTTCTAATACCACACGCAAATTCTGGCTGGCGTGCAGCGGTTTGACATTGGAGCGACCGCTATCGATAACCGCAACGAATTGTGCGGTACGTAAGTCTTTACTCTTCACCACGACCGGAAGATTGTTGACTTGCTGCTGATTGGATGACGCCGGAGAGGGTGCGATAGTCAGCTGTGGCTCACGGGGTGTCGAACAGCCAGCAAGGACTAATACAGCGATAGCAATAATCAGTTTTTTCATGGGGTTCGGCTTCCTTTTCTTAATATTAGGCATTGACTGCCTTGAGAATAACGAATTTTTTATTCGACGCAACGACAGTGACATGACCAAAAAGACGTTTAAGCTTAGTATGATAGCCGAGATGACGATTGCCAATGACTAAAAGCTCGCCATTCGTGGTCAGAACACGTTTTGCGTCACAAAACATTTGCCAAGCAATATGATCAGTAATGGTTTGCTGCTGGTGGAAGGGTGGGTTACAGAGCACAAGATCGATATCTGTATGCTCAAAACCGGTGAGGCAATCTCTGGCCTCACAGAGAAAACGGCGTGAGTCGATATCATGGCGATTCAGATTGTGTTTTGCGCTGGCGACGGCCATATGGCTTTCATCGACCGCATAAATGAACGCTGCTGGATTATTTCGTGCCGCTTGTAATGCCAATACGCCGTTACCGCAGCCTAAATCGACAATGCGTTTTAAATGTGCCTGACTCGGAATGTGCGGCAGCATTAAATACGCGGCAATGTCGAGTTTCTTGGCCGAGAAAACATTGGGCCAGTTAGCCAGTCGCATCGAGAATTCTGGTACGTCGACATCGTTGACCGGATCGGGCTGCGGTGCCGGTTGCTTGGTCGGTGTGGTAAAAATACAACGCGCTTTTTTCTTCGCCAGCGAGGTGGTTGTTGCCCCCAGCCAATGCTCAAACTGATTAAGGGTCGAGGTATGGATCTCTTTCGCTTTAGCACTCGCTAACACAAGCGTATGCGCATCAGTGACACTGGCGAGTTGCTGAAGTTGCCAAGTGAGCATTTTACTGCTTTTCGGTACGCGTAACATCACCGCATCGATATCCGCCGGTAAGGTATCTAAGCTGGTAAGCTGAGTGATACCCGCGAGATCATTGTGTGCCAAATTCTCAATCGTCGCTTGCTGCGAAATAACCGAATCGCTGACTTGAAAAACATCAAATCCTTGCTGGCTGGCCCAGCAACTGAGTGCGCCAAATTGATCATTAATGATCAATATTCGCGCATTTTTACGTACTGACCATGTGCTCGCGTGCGCAATCATATACTCATCGGCGGCATCGAAGGCTTGTAGCGTCTCATTTTTTCGCTGCGGGTAACGGTGTAGCGTCAAGGCTGATTCGCTACCTGGAATCGGAAGTAGTGTTTTCATTGGCGCGTTTGCATCGGGGGTTACGGACTGCGTATATTGTCGCACTCAAGCGATAACTGCAATGTAAACGAGGGCAAACTGCCTGTCGTTACTTGATCCATCACTCGATTCGCAATTTTATCAATAACGGCTAAAATCTGGGCAGGTCGCCCGGAGATTTTGGGGACGTCATGAAAATTGAAACAGAAATAACAGAAAAACTGACGCGGGCTTTCACGCCGGCCCACCTTGAGGTACACAACGAAAGTTACATGCACAATGTGCCTGAAGGCGCGGAAAGTCATTTTAAGGTGGTTGTTGTCTCGGAGCTATTCAGCGACCAGCGGCTTATTCAGCGCCATAGAGCGGTGAATAGCACACTCGCGGATGAATTGGCGGGTGAGGTTCACGCGCTTGCGATTCACACCTATTCACCGCAAGAATGGCAAGCGCAGACCCAAGCGCCTGACTCTCCGGCATGTCGAGGTGGTGGCGTGAATGCGTCTTAGACCAGTGAGAGTGGGCATGATTTTATCTTTTACCTCATGGCAACAATTTCTTACATAAAGGCCTGGTGTCTGCTTGGTATTGATTACGGCCAGACAAGTGTTAATCCGTGACTGTCTCGGTCAACAGCTGTCTGCAACGCGTAAAAAAACAACAGTAAAACTGTGAAGTTACAACGCGCATTGTTTGTACAGGTATGGATAATTGCCACGCCCGAGTGACAATATCCATAGAATCAGTGCTGGGGTTAGTGATAGAATATCGTGCTTAAAGACTAACCTAGGTTGCCTTTGTGTGATGAAATGGTTAGCAGGATGTTGCGACGGTGTGCCTTTAGGCCGCTATTCAGTCGAAAGTCGTGTCTTTAACTGCGCAATAACAGAATTCTTTTTCCCGTTAATGTAGTGCAAGTGCGTATGATTACAATAAAAAAGGGTTTGGATATCCCCATCGCAGGGACTCCTACTCAGGTGATAAGTGATGGTCCAGCCATCAAGAAAGTCGCCTTGCTTGGCGAAGAGTACGTTGGAATGCGCCCCACTATGCATGCGCGAGTGGGTGATGTAGTGAAGAAAGGCCAAGTGGTTTTCGAAGATAAGAAAAACCCTGGCGTCAAATTTACTGCGCCCGCAGCTGGTAAAGTGGTTGAAGTCAATCGCGGTGCCAAGCGTGTTCTTCAGTCTGTCGTCATTGAAGTCGATGGAAATGAGCAAGTTACCTTCAATAAGTACGAAGCGTCGCAATTAGCCTCGCTAGACCGTCAAGCCGTTGTTGATCAACTGGTTGAGTCTGGGATGTGGACCGCGCTCCGCACCCGACCGTTCAGCCGTTCTCCAGCGATTGATGCTGAACCCGAAGCTGTTTTTGTTAACGCAATGGACACCAATCCGCTCGCCGCGGATCCTAAAGTGATCATTGATGAACAAAAAGAGGCCTTCGTGGCTGGTTTAGACGTCGTATCGCGCCTCACGGACAAATCTGTCTTTGTGTGCAAAGCAGACGTTGAGCTTCCAACCAGCAAGCAATCTAATGTCGAACAACACGTTTTTGCTGGTCCTCACCCAGCAGGACTGGTTGGTACCCATATCCATTACTTGCGTTCTGTTGATATGGAAAAGCAGGTGTGGCATCTCAACTATCAAGATGTGATTGCGTTTGGGCATCTATTCCTAGCCGGTGAAATCCATACGGACCGTGTTGTGTCTATTGCGGGTCCTATGGTTAGTCAGCCACGCCTCATTCGTACCCAGCTTGGCGCTAACCTCGATGAGCTGGTAGATGGCGAGCTAATGGCTGGCGAAAGCCGTGTGATCTCTGGCTCTGTGCTGTCTGGTACCAAAGCTACTGGCCACATGCCTATCTAGGTCGTTTCCATATGCAGGTCTCGGTACTTCGCGAAGGTAACGAGAAAGAGCTGTTTGGTTGGCTAGCCCCCGGTAAAAATCGCTTCTCAGTGACGCGCGCTTATCTTGGCCATTTGTTTAAAGGTCAGCTTTTCAATTTAACCACCTCCACCAATGGCAGTGATCGTTCCATGGTGCCGATCGGTAATTATGAGCGAGTGATGCCGCTAGATATCGAGCCAACCATGTTGCTGCGTGATATCTGTGCCGGCGATACAGATAGCATGCAACAGCTAGGCGCGCTGGAGTTAGATCCTGAAGATTTGGCCCTTTGTACCTTTGTCTGCCCAGGCAAGTACGAATTTGGTCCAATGCTCCGCGAGAGCCTGGAAAAAATTGAGAAGGAAGGGTAACAGATGAGCCTGAAAAACTTTTTAGAGCAAATCGAGCCACACTTTGAGCCAGGCGGTAAACACGAAAAGTGGTTTGCCTTGTATGAAGCGGTTGCGACCATTTTATACACGCCAGGTATGGTGACCAAAGCCGGCGCGCATGTGCGTGACAGTATCGATTTGAAACGCATCATGATCATGGTTTGGCTTGCGGTGTTCCCAGCGATGTTCTGGGGGATGTACAACACAGGTAACCAAGCGATTATGGGCTTGATGGACTTGTATTCAGGCGATCAGCTTGCGCAGGTCATTAGTGGAAACTGGCATTATTGGTTAACCGAGTCCATCGCTGGGCCGCTAGCGGCTGCAAGCTGGGGGACCAAAACCATTCTCGGTGCCACCTACTTCCTGCCTATTTATGCCACCGTCTTTATTGTAGGTGGTTTCTGGGAAGTACTTTTCTGCATCGTGCGTAAACACGAAGTAAACGAAGGTTTCTTTGTTACATCCATTTTGTTTGCCCTCATCGTGCCGCCGACATTGCCATTATGGCAAGCCGCGCTCGGTATCACCTTTGGTGTGGTCGTTGCAAAAGAGATCTTTGGCGGAACGGGACGTAACTTCTTGAACCCAGCATTGGCCGGTCGTGCGTTCTTGTTCTTTGCTATCCAGCACAGATCTCGGGTGATTTGGTATGGACCGCAGCTGATGGTTACTCAGGTGCAACCGCGCTAAGCCAATGGTACACCGGTGGCCAATCAGCACTGATGCACAATGTTAGTGGTCAAACCATGACTTGGATGGACGCCTTTATTGGTAATATCCCAGGTTCAATTGGTGAAGTCTCCACCATTGCCATCTTAATTGGCGGTGCAGCCTTGGTATACATGCGGATCGCGTCATGGCGCATCATCTTGGGTACCTTTTTGGGCATGGCCGTTGCGGCGACCTTGTTTAATCTGATTGGTTCAGATACCAACCGATGTTCAGCATGCCGTTCTACTGGCACTTGGTGCTGGGTGGTTTTGCATTCGGTATGATGTTCATGGCAACAGACCCGGTATCTGCTGCGTTTACCAATAAAGCGAAATGGTGGTATGGCGCATTGATCGGTGCCATGGCAGTGATCATTCGTGTGGTAAACCCAGCATATCCAGAAGGTATGATGCTGGCGATCTTGTTCGCTAACCTGTTTGCACCTCTCTTTGATAACTTGGTGATTCAGGGCAACATCAAACGGAGACTGGCTCGTAATGGCAAGTAGTAACGATAGTATTAAAAAGACGCTGATCGTTGTTATCGCGTTGAGCTTGGTGTGCTCAATCGTGGTGTCTGGTGCAGCGGTGGCGTTACGTCCTTTGCAACAAATGAACGCAAAATTAGACGTACAAAAGAACATCCTTTCGGTCGCAGGTGTCGATGTGGCGGGTGGCAAGAGCGCGATTAACGATGCTTACAACAAGTATATTGAAACGCGCTTAGTCAGCCTTGAAAAGGGCGACTATGTCAGCCGGATGCCGTCAATGTTGCTGATGCAGCTGATTATGATCAACGCGCAGCCGCGAAAGATCCTAGCCTCTCGAAAAAGCTAAGTAGCGAAGAGAATGTAGCAGACATTGGCCGTCGTGCTGATGTCGCTAAAGTCTACGTCGTGAAAAATGATTCGGGTGATATACAGCGCCTCATTCTCCCCGTAAAAGGCTCAGGCCTATGGAGTATGATGTACGCGTTTGTCGCGGTTGAGCCGGATGGTAACACGGTTGCTGATATCGTTTACTATGAGCAAGGTGAAACCCCTGGCTTAGGTGGCGAGGTCGAAAACCCGAAATGGCGCGCGAAGTGGGATGGTAAAAAACTGTTCAACGAGCAAGGCGAGCCAGCCATTCGAATCGTCAAAGGCGGCGCACCTGAAGGAAGCGAGCACGGCATTGATGCGCTTTCTGGTGCAACGCTGACCAGTAACGGTGTTCAGAATCAATTTAATTTCTGGCTAGGTGAGCAGGGTTTCGGCCCGTTCTTAGCAAAAGTTCGTGAGGGAGGCCTGACCAATGGCTGAAGCGAAAGAACTGAAGAAAAATCTGCTATCACCGGTGCTAGACAACAACCCGATTGCCTTACAGGTTCTCGGGGTGTGTTCGGCACTAGCAGTGACTACGCAGATGCAGACAGCCTTTGTCATGACACTGGCGGTGATGTTCGTCACCGCAATGTCTAACTTTTTCGTGTCGCTGATTCGTAACCACATTCCTAATAGTGTACGTATCATCGTTCAAATGGCGATCATCGCTTCATTAGTTATTGTGGTTGACGAAACGCTGAAAGCGTTTGTTTATGACATCTCTAAGCAGCTTTCGGTCTTCGTGGGGCTGATCATCACTAACTGTATCGTGATGGGACGCGCAGAAGCCTATGCAATGAAGTCATCGCCATTACCGTCATTCATGGATGGTATTGGTAACGCGTTGGGTTATGGTTTTGTTCTGATGACAGTGGCTTTCTTCCGCGAGCTTCTGGGCTCTGGCTCTGTCTTTGGCGTATCAATCCTGCCGGTTGTCAGCGAAGGTGGTTGGTATCAGCCTAACGGTATGATGCTGTTAGCCCCCTCTGCATTCTTCCTCATCGGCTTTTTGATTTGGATTGTGCGTACCTTCAAACCAGAACAAGTTGAAGCGAAGGAGTAACAGCACATGGAACACTATCTAAGCCTGCTGGTGCGCTCAATCTTTATTGAGAACATGGCGTTGGCATTCTTCCTCGGCATGTGTACTTTCTTGGCGGTGTCTAAGAAAGTGAAAACGGCGTTCGGCTCGGTGTCGCTGTTGTGGTGGTACTGACTATTTCGGTACCGGTTAACAACCTGGTTTACAACCTTATCCTACGTGAAGATGCGTTGGTTAAAGGGGTGGATCTGAGCTTTCTGAACTTTGTGACCTTTATCGGTGTTATTGCTGCTTTGGTACAAATCTTGGAAATGGTCTTGGATCGGTTCTTCCCGCCGCTCTACAATGCACTCGGTATTTTCCTACCGTTGATTACAGTGAACTGTGCCATCTTTGGTGGCGTATCATTTATGGTACAACGTGATTACAACTTCGCCGAGTCGGTCGTTTATGGCTTTGGTTCGGGTGTAGGCTGGATGTTAGCCATCGTCGCGCTGGCGGGGATCCGCGAGAAAATGAAGTATTCAGATGTGCCACCTGCACTACGAGGATTAGGGATTACCTTTATTTCTGTAGGTCTGATGGCATTGGGCTTTATGTCTTTCTCTGGTGTGCAACTGTAAGCCGGGTAAACTGCGAGGAAAGGAATAGTCAATGGACATTATTCTTGGTGTGGTGATGTTTACTCTGATTGTACTGGCGTTGGTGATGGTGATTTTATTCGCCAAATCGAAGCTGGTACCAACCGGAGACATCACAATCGATATCAATGACGATCCTGAAAAAGCGATCGTCACTCAGCCAGGCGGAAAACTGCTTGGCGCACTGGCTGGTGCTGGTGTATTTGTGTCTTCTGCCTGTGGTGGCGGTGGTTCATGCGGTCAATGTCGTGTGAAGATCAAAGAAGGCGGTGGTGATATTCTGCCGACCGAGCTTGACCACATTACCAAAGGTGAAGCGCGTGAAGGTGAGCGTCTATCGTGTCAAGTTGCTATTAAGCAAGATATGAAGATTGAGCTGCCAGAAGAGATCTTTGGCGTCAAGAAGTGGGATTGTGAAGTTATTTCTAACGATAACCAAGCCACGTTTATCAAAGAGCTTAAATTACGTATTCCAGATGGTGAATCGGTACCTTTCCGTGCCGGTGGTTATATTCAAATTGAGGCGCCACCACACCATATTAAGTACTCGGATTTTGATATTCCTGAGGAATACCGTGAAGACTGGGAGAAGTTCAACCTTTTCCGTTACGAGTCTAAGGTAGATGAAGACATTATTCGTGCGTACTCCATGGCTAACTACCCTGAAGAAGAGGGTATTATCATGCTTAACGTACGTGTGGCGACGCCACCACCGCGTAACCCAGACGTACCGCCTGGCCAGATGTCTTCTTACATTTGGTCATTAAAGCCGGGTGACAAGTGTACTATCTCGGGTCCATTTGGGGAGTTTTTCGCCAAAGATACTGACGCGGAGATGGTCTTTATCGGCGGTGGTGCAGGTATGGCGCCAATGCGCTCACATATCTTTGACCAGCTCAAACGCCTTAACACGGATCGTAAGATTACGTTCTGGTATGGCGCACGGTCTAAACGTGAAATGTTCTACGTTGAAGATTTCGATATGCTCCAAGAGCAAAATGAGAACTTCAACTGGTATTGCGCACTGTCCGACCCGCTACCAGAAGATAACTGGGAGGGTGATACTGGCTTTATCCATAATGTGCTTTATGAAAACTATCTGAAAGACCACGAAGCACCGGAAGACTGCGAGTATTACATGTGTGGGCCACCAATGATGAACGCTGCCGTGATTGGTTTGCTTAAAGATCTTGGTGTTGAAGACGAAAACATCATGTTGGATGATTTCGGCGGATAGGCACTGATTGTTCGTCTGACCTTGTAATGGCTGGCCCAAGGGCCAGCCATTTTACGTATAAACCTGATGTCGAAGGACACCACTATGAAGAAGTTTTGGTTACGCTGTGCAACAGTCGTTGCCGTGGTTGCAGGCCTTGTCGGTTGTGAGCGCGCCCCTGAGCTTGTGCATCTTACGGGCGAGACGATGGGGACCTATTATTCGATCAAATATATCGCGACGGACGCTACTCCCTCGCAGGATGTCGTTCAAGCGGCTATCGATCAGCGTTTAGAAACAGTCAACGATCAGATGTCGACTTACCGAACAGACTCCGAATTGAGTCAATTCAATCAGCACCAAGCGAACTCACCTGTTTCTGTCTCTCCAGCGACAATCACCGTGATTAACGAGGCGATTCGGCTGAGTCAATTTACCCAAGGCGCGCTTGATGTCACAGTGGGGCCACTGGTTAACCTTTGGAGTTTTGGGCCAGAAAAGCGGCCGGAGACTATTCCCAGTGATGAAGAGATAGCGTCACGGATGGCGATGACGGGCTTAGAACACCTTAGTGTCGATGGGCGTCGACTCACAAAAACCAACCCTGACTTGTATGTTGACTTATCAACCATTGCGAAAGGGTACGGAGTGGATGTTGTGGCAAACTACCTTGGCGATTTAGGACTCGATAACTATTTGGTTGAGATTGGTGGTGAGTTACAATTAAAAGGTGTGAACCAAGATCAAGTGCTTGGCGTATCGCGATTGAGAAACCGAGTGCGGGAGCGCAGTCAGTACAAGAGATCGTCGAGCCAGGCGATATGGCGGTTGCCACATCTGGCGACTATCGCAACTACTTTGAAAGTGATGGTATGCGTTATTCGCACATTATCGATCCTACGACAGGACGTCCGATCAATCATCACTTGGTCTCAGTAACCGTGCTTGATCCGTCTTGTATGACGGCTGATGGCTTAGCCACGGGCTTTATGGTACTCGGGCCAGATAAAGCGATGGAATTAGCCAACAAAGCGAATATTCCTGTATTTATGGTAGTAAAAACAGACGATGGGTTTGAAGAAACCGCGTCAGAGGCGTTTAAACCTTATTTGCAGCGTTAGTGTCTTTATGTATAGCGTCAGTGCCGTTGAGGCAGCACGATTAAAGCACGCGTAATGCGTGTTACTCGCTCAGCGCATCTCATGGCGCTGAGCATCACGACCAATAATAGGTGAGCAATTATGTCAGTCTTTCTTATCACCTTCGCAGTCTTTCTCCTTGTCATTGCGGGTATGGCGATCGGCTATATCGTTCAGCAAAAAACCATCAGCGGCAGCTGTGGTGGCTTGGGGGCGATCGGTATTGAAAAAGAGTGTGACTGCCCAGAGCCGTGCGATGCACGAAAAAAACGCGAAGCGCGGGCGGAGAAAACGCGTGAGTGGAAAAAAAATCAAATCATCTAACGTGTTTTGCCAACGCGTCATTTTATAAAGCGCGTGGCTAACCCGTCTGAACTCTGATGAAAAGGCCGGAGCATGAGCAGAAAAATCATTCATATTGATATGGATTGTTTTTATGCCGCAGTAGAAATGCGCGATAATCCGGCCTTACAGTCTATTCCTTTAGCCATTGGTGGCTCTGCCGATGGACGTGGTGTCATTGCCACCTGTAATTATCCCGCGCGGCGGTTTGGCATACGTTCTGCGATGGCCACCGCTCAAGCATTAAAGCTGTGTCCCGGCTTGACAGTGATGCGTGGCGACATGGCGAAATATCGTCGCATCTCTCAACAGTTGCATGCTATTTTTCATCGCTATACCGATACTATAGAACCGCTTTCCCTTGACGAAGCCTACCTTGATGTCTCTGAGACTCAATGTTATCAAAATTCTGCGACCTTAATAGCCGAAGCAATTCGGCGCGACATTCGCCATGAGTTAGGATTAACGGCCTCGGCGGGCGTGGCGCCGATTAAATTTATCGCCAAAGTAGCGTCGGATAAAAACAAACCCGATGGTATTTGCGTGGTGTCACCCGACCAAGTTGAACACTTTGTTCGCGATCTCCCTTTACAGTCTATTCCTGGTGTGGGACGGGTCACCTTGACCAAGTTGCATGAATGGAATCTGTTTACCTGCCATGATATTCAAACCGCGGATCCATCAATGCTTGTCCAGCGCTTTGGTAAATTTGGTTCCGTGCTTTGGCAGCGTGCTCATGGCATTGACCGACGTGAGGTGCAAGTTGAGCGTATACGGAAATCCGTCGGAGTCGAAAAAACCTTGTCTGAGGATCTAAACTTGCTTGATGCCTGTTTGCCGTGGATTGATCGTTTATACGATGAATTGCTGACGCGATTAGAAAAAGCCGATGCAGGAGGACGAATTTGCCGGCAAGGGATCAAAATGAAGTTTAATGACTTTCAAACCACCACGGTCGCCCACCGATGTGAGTCCTTGGACCGCGCCTTGTTTGATACCTTGTTACACGAAGCCTTTTATCGAGGGGAAGGGCGAGGTATTCGCCTGATTGGTTTGTCGGTTGGGCTGGGAGACGATACCGCCCCCCAACTGAGTCTACTCGGCTAGGCCGTTTTAACTGGAATCGCTTTTAAAATCGCCTGCATTTGTTGCCAATAGTGCCCAACACTATTGATATTTACTTTCTCATCGGGAGAATGCGGAAACTTGATAGTCGGACCAAATGAAATCATATCCATGTTGGGATAGGGCTGTTTAAATAGGCCACACTCTAGCCCCGCATGAATGACCATGATGTCAGGTTTACGCTGATAGATTCCTTCATAGGTATCGCGGAAAATATGCATAATCTCTGAATCGGGATCCGGTTTCCAACCTGGGTAGGCGCCTGAAAACTCGACATTAACATTCGCTAAGCTTGCCAGTGATTGCAGCATGCTTTGCACGTTTCACGGCTGAGTCGATCAATGAACGGATCAGAAATAAGGCGGTAATTTTATCTTCCTCAGTATTAATCACGCCGAGGTTAAGTGACGTTTCGACCACGCCAGGGACATCATCACTCATTCTCACTACCCCGTTAGGCGCAGCATTTAAGGCCGCTAATAAACGTGATTGGACGGCGCGTGTGAGGGGATCAGTTGCATTGTCAGTGGATTCCATCACCAAGGTCACTTGCTCTTCCAAGCGGCCTAACTCGTCTTGTAGCAGCGTCGCGAACCGGTCAACAGCGCCAGCCAGTGCGTCTTTTTGCGATGCAGGCACGGCAATATCGGCAAACGCTTCACGAGGAATGGCATTGCGTAATGTACCACCACGTATCGCGAGTAGGCTCATGTCGACATCATCAAGATGATGGCTCAGGAAACGGGCTAATAATTTATTGGCATTCGCTCGGCCCGTGTGAATATCCACGCCCGAGTGACCCCCTTTTAATCCTTTAATGCCAATCGTAAAGCGTGCTAGATCTCCTTCTATCGCTTGTCGCTCGAGTGGAAAATGCATACTGGCATCCACGCCACCCGCGCAGCCCATGTACACTTCCCCTTCTTGCTCTGAGTCGGTATTGAGCAGTATCTCACCTGTTAGCCAGCCTGCTTCAAGCCCAAACGCGCCATCCATACCTGCTTCTTCGTTGGTGGTGAGCAATACTTCAAGTGGACCGTGCTCGATATCATCGGCATCGAGAACAGCAAGGCAGGATGCCATCCCCATACCGTTATCCGCACCTAACGTGGTGCCATCGGCAGTGACCCACTCCCCATCCACATAGGGACGAATAGGATCGCGGGTAAAATCGTGATCGGTATTTTCATTCTTCTGAGGCACCATATCGAGGTGAGCTTGTAAGACCACGCCCTTGCGGTTCTCCATGCCGGGAGTGGCTGGTTTACGAATGAATAGGTTACCGGCGTTATCTTGACGAACCGCTAAACCACGTCCCTTTGCCCAATCGATAATAAACTGGGCTAACTGTGACTCATGATAAGAAGGATGAGGGATAGCACAGATTTGGTCGAAAAACGCCCAAACAGGGCGCGGTGATAATTGGCTAATGTCAGACACGATAAACTCCATTATATTTTATGGTTGACCTTTTATGCAGCAGGTCTCACTGAAATGGAAAAACAAACCCAAGCATATCACTGTCGCTATCACGGCAACAGACATGGATAAAAACCCGCTATGCCAATCAAACTAGGCGTTATTATTGTAATTAAATTACATATATGAACTTTTTGTGACTCCTGTCACCTTAAAGCTTGTAAATAAATTACCTTTGGTATATTATCTAGACATTGGCAACATCGCTTGCCAGTTGTTCATGGAGTGAACCCGAGCATTCGCCTCCAAGGAACCGAGATAAATGTGAACAACATTGGTTTAAACTTGAGAGAGGTAAAAAATGGAAGGCATGGTATCGAGCTACTACTGGAATCAGCAGTCAGTCTACACCAAAGGTTTTACGTATCCGGCTTCGTTCGGCTACCGCAAGTAAGTTTTATGATTCCCCCGCTCTTACAGAGAGATTTCTGATCCAGAAAGCAAAAGCTTTTATTCTGGCGCCACACAATGTGTGGCGTTTTTTTTATAAGTTTTTTGTCTATAAATTGTACCTGTCTAGTTATATCGACGCGCTGCCACAGAATGTTCTCTTCCTCTACCTCCTCGTCACTACTAAATGATTTTAGCGCTGGAAATTTTAGCGATCGATCGGTAAGATTTGCGCCAATTTTAAATACGCAAACGTTTTCCTTTTGGTATCTAGCGATACATCACTTTTTAGTTTGGGACAAAACCGATGTTAGAGCGTTTATTTCAACTTAAAGCCCACGGCACCGATCTTCGTACTGAAGTCATCGCCGGGTTCACCACTTTTTTAACCATGGCGTATATCATTTTCGTCAATCCCTCTATTTTGGCTGAGGCGGGCATGGATAAAGGCGCTGTCTTTGTCGCGACCTGTCTAGCGGCAGCGGTTGGCTGTCTAGTGATGGGGATTGTGGCAAACTATCCAGTCGCACAGGCGCCGGGGATGGGACTGAATGCCTTTTTCACCTACACCGTGGTTTTACAAATGGGGCACTCTTGGCAGGTTGCGCTAGCCGCCGTATTTATCTCCGGGTTATGTTTCATTTTGTTAAGTGTCTTGCGCGTGCGTGAATGGATCATTAATTCGATTCCAATGGCACTACGAACCGGTATATCAGCCGGTATCGGACTTTTTTTGGCGCTCATTGCGTTGCAAAACGCTGGGATTGTCGTTGACCACCCAGCAACATTGGTTGCGCTCGGTGATGTGACAGCCTTTGCTCCCGCCATGGCGGCACTTGGTTTCTTTCTGACCATCGGTTTGGTGCACCGAGGAATGAAAGGGGCGGTAATGATTGCCATTTTGGCGGTCACGATCATCGGTGTCATCGCCGGTGATGTGGCATACGGTGGTGTGATGTCCGCGCCGCCGAGTTTAGCGCCGACCTTTATGCAACTCGATTTTTCTGGCGCGTTTGAAGTGGGATTAGTGTCGATTGTGTTCGCATTTTTATTTGTCGATCTTTTTGATACTGCAGGAACCTTAGTGGGTGTGGCACAGCGCGCGGAACTTTTGGATAAAGATGGTAAACTACCGCGCTTAAATCGTGCATTACTGGCAGATAGTACCGCGACATCAGTCGGGGCGCTTTTAGGCACGTCAAACACAACGTCTTACATTGAGAGCGTATCAGGGGTTGCCGCTGGCGGTCGCACGGGATTGACCGCTGTGGTTGTTGGTATTCTGTTTTTACTGGCGCTCTTTTTTGCACCGTTAGCAGGTATGGTGCCTGCCTATGCGACTGCTGGCGCCTTATTTTATGTGGCCATCTTGATGATGTCAGGTTTGGTGAGCATTAATTGGCGTGATCTGACTGAGGCTGCGCCTGTTGTGGTGGTGTGTTTGCTGATGCCGCTGACTTATTCAATAGCAAGCGGTATTGGGCTTGGCTTTATTGCGTTTTGTGCCGTAAAAACCTTTGCGGGCAAAGGGCGAGAAGTTCCTGTCAGTATCTGGATTTTGGCGGGGTTGTTCTTACTCAAGTTTGTCTTCTTAGTGTAAAGCAACGTGCCCACATTGACATTAAAATAAGGCGAGAGACGCCACGAGGTTTTCACCATGAGCACTAAGTTTATTATTACCTGGGACAATATGCAGATGTACACCCGGCAATTGGCAGAAAAGTTGCTTCCCGCAGAGCAATGGCAAGGTATTATCGCCGTTACCCGCGGTGGTTTGGTCCCTGCTGCCATTCTTGCCCGTGAGCTGGGTATTCGCCATGTCGACACAGTCTGTATTTCCAGTTATGACCACGACCATCAACGCGATATGCGTGTCGTCAAGCAAGCGCCCGGTGATGGTGACGGTTTTATTGTGGTTGACGATCTCGTGGATACGGGTGGGACGGCTGAAATGGTGCGTCAACTCTACCCCAAAGCACGTTTTGTGACCGTGAGTGCGAAGCCAGCGGGCAAGTCTCTTGTTGATGACTACGTCGTTGATATTCCGCAAGATACTTGGATTGAGCAGCCTTGGGATATGGCGGTCAGCTATGTTGATCCGATTGCAAAATAAATGCCGTTGGCAACGCAAATAGCCTACCGGATTGAGCCAAAACGCCGCGTTTTTACGCGGCGTTTTTTATTCCTGTGATTAAGTGCGGAAAATCATGGTCTTGCTATGTGTATGGTTTAAACTAACATCACGTTACAAAAAAGCCTAGGAGTGGGTGTGTCCAAGAAAGAATCACAAAACCTATCGGTGACGCTTTTTGCTAAACACAAACATGCTACCGAAACATCAACACTATTTGGTGCGGTTCAACAAAGCCAGCAAACCAATTACTCGGCATTTGATGGCGACAGCGAATCGAGTTGGTACCGTATGCGTCGTCGTGGTCAGTGGACTTGGCAGGGGGTCGATCCGGTCGAAATGGAAGCGATCTTTTCTCGTATTGCCTCTTCTGACAATACCCGTTCTGTTGATGCGTTATTGGATACGGTTGAAGGTTACCGAGCGGGTAATTGGAACTATGAGTGGACCGCGGTAGGGATGCAACACCAAAAAAAAGCCAAAGTGTTGGCGGATGAAGGAAAGGCTGAGCAGGCGAGTGAACAGTGGCTTCAGGCGTGTACTTACTTTGGTATCGCGGCTTACCCTCATCTTAAAGGGGACAACCTTGCCTTACAGGCCGAAACCTTGGCATTTAAAGCGTTTGAAAAAGCAATGTCACAACTGCCGTTTACGGTGAAGACTGTCGAAACGCAATTAGACGGTAAGACGTTAAAAGGGTATCTCTATTTACCACGTACAGACGCCACCTTGCCGGTTGTGATCTTGAGTGGCAGCCTTGACAGTTTACAAACCGATCTCTGGCGCTTATTTGTCGATTACTTTGCCCCCGCCGATATCGCGGTACTGACGCTTGATATGCCATCGGTGGGCCACAGCAGCCACTGGCATTTAAACGAAGACACCAGCCGCTTGCATGCGGCGATGCTTGATAAGCTCGCTGATGTACCATGGGCGGATCACCATCGCGTCGGCACCATGGGTATCCGTTTTGGGGCTAACCCAGCAGTACGGATGGCATTTTTAGAACCTCATCGTATCAAGGCCAGTGCGTCACTGGGGGGGATTGTGCATGCATTACTCACCGATGCGACAAGAATGAAGAAAATGCCACCCATGTACCTAGATACCTTAGGCTCTCGCATAGGACGCCGGCTGCCTATCGATACCTTGAAAACGCGCTTACAAGCGTGGTCATTAAAAAATCAAGGTCTGCTCACTGGCCGCCGCACAGACGTACCGATTCTCGCGCTAAGCTTAAAAGATGATCCTGTGTGTCCGGAGTCAGATAACCAGTTAATCGCGCGATACAGTCGCGGAGGGAAAGCCGTTACCCTCCCAAACACGCCATTACACGATGGCTATCATCGTGCACTCACAGAAACCGTCAAATGGTTTACGGACATGCTTTAAACCTATCATAAGAGGTGGTGGCCCGAATCGAAGGTGTGATCTACCGCCGAAAGCGAAGGATTGACATTCACCTGAACGTTAACCGCATGATATACCATGTACAAGGACGTTAAAGTGCCACTGGAGGACACGATGAGCGATAAAACGACGCTTTCACATGGACGATTAAAAACGCGATTTACGGCTTTGGGCCCCTATTTTCGAGAGGGGATATCGGCACCAGAACGTTACTTTTTTGATAGCCTGTCCGTATGTGTGGATGCGGAAAAAGATCCTGATGCGCGAGAATTCTGGGGATGGTGGTTTGAGTTAGCCCCCACCGGAGACGGATTCAATTATCGCTATGGGTTTGGTCTTTATGACCACAAAGGGGATTGGGTGAATGAGTCAATTCCTCAAGAGGCGAGAGAAGCGGTAGACAAAACGCTAACTAACTTTTACACCAAGCTGTATACCTTGCTAGACCAAGAGCTCGATCTATCCTTGTCACCCAGCGCCGCGCTCACCGAGCCTAAACTGACGGGCGCCAAGTAACCGTGAATTGCCTGATCCCAGCTCTTGTTAAATGAGCAAGGGATTGATAAAAGAGACACCTAAGCTTTTGTGGATCAGGCAAGCATGACTATTCAAGACGCATTTCAAGATGGTGGCCTAGCAGCCAACATTCCCTCGCAAACTCTCGTGGTTAAATTGGGCACCAGTGTGCTTACGGGTGGCTCGACGCGCCTGGATCAAGCACATATGGTTGAGTTAGTCCGCCAATGTGCAAGGTTAAGACAACAAGGCCATCAGGTCATTATCGTCTCATCTGCAGCCATTGCAGCAGGGCGAGAGCATCTTGGTTATCCGGTATTAGCCGATACGGTTGCAAATAAGCAAATGCTTGCTGCCGTTGGCCAGTGTCGTTTGATTCAAACGTGGGAACACCTGTTTAGTTTATACGGCTTTCAGGTTGGGCAAATGTTATTAACTCGCGCCGATTTAGAACACCGAGAACGTTTTCTCAATGCCCGTGACATGCTTCATGCGTTGTTAGATAACGGTATCATCCCGATTGTGAACGAAAACGATGCGGTGGCCACCGCTGAAATAAAAGTTGGAGACAATGATAACTTGTCGGCACTGGTCGCGATTTTAGCGGATGCTGACAAGCTTTTGCTCTTAACGGATCAACCTGGCCTCTTTACCGCCGATCCTCGCGCGAATCCTGACGCTGAATTAATTCGTGAAGTGCACACGATTGATGAAACCTTACGCAAATTAGCCGGAGGCAGTGTCGGTGGCTTGGGCACGGGAGGTATGGCGACCAAACTGCAAGCGGCGGATATTGGTCGTCGAGCCGGTGTCGAAGTCACCATTGCAGCAGGCAGTAAGCCGGAGGTGATCCAAAAAGCTGCCGCCGGTGATAATGCGGGGACACGCTTTTTACCCTTAGACAGTCCGTTAGAAAGCCGCAAGCGTTGGATTTTGGCGGGTCCTCCTCCAGCAGGCGAGATCGTGGTAGATGCCGGTGCCGCCACAGCAGTGACGCAAAACGGAAGCAGTTTGTTGAGCAAAGGGATTGTCGCGGTGAAAGGCGAGTTTGCCCGTGGCGAAGTGGCACGTATTGAATCGGTTGATGGTAAGTGTCTGGCCCGGGGGATCTGTCGTTATGCCGCACGTGATTTGCGCCGTATTGCCGGCGCACACAGCCAACAGATTACAGATATTTTAGGCTATGAGTATGGACCGGTTGCGATGCATCGTGACGATCTTGTGGTCATCGACGAATAACATCCAAGCAGAGAAGAATAGAAGAGACAAATAACAGATGAGCTTACAAACGATGGGTAAGTCGGCAAAAGACGCCGCTTACCAACTGGCAATCACATCGACCGCGACGAAAAACCAGGCGTTAGCGATCATTGCCGATGAACTTGATGCACAGCAGGCGGCCATTTTAGCCGCAAACCAAATCGATCTTGCCGCCGCTCGCGAGGCACAGATGGATGCCGCGATGTTGGATAGACTCACACTGACCCCAGAACGCCTCACCAATATGGCAAAAGACGTTAGGCAAGTCATCGCATTAGCCGATCCTGTCGGTCAACAGTTCGATCATAAACTGCTCGAAAATGGCCTGTCATTATCCAAGCGACGTGAGCCTCTGGGCGTGATTGGTGTGATTTATGAAGCGCGTCCAAATGTCACCATCGATATTGCCGCGTTATGCTTGAAAACCGGCAATGCCAGTATTTTACGCGGTGGCAAAGAAACGTTCGCAACCAACCAGGTGCTGGTGAATGTGATCCAAACAGGGTTAGAAAAAGCAGGCCTTCCGCTCGCGTCCGTTCAGTATATTGATAAGCCCGATCGCGCCCTCGTCTCTGAACTGCTGACCCTTGATGATTACGTCGATATGATTATTCCCCGTGGTGGAGCAGGCTGCATAAAATGTGCAAGCAAAACAGTACCATTCCTGTCATTATCGGAGGTTTTGGTATTAGTCATCTGTATGTTGATCACAGTGCTGATCTTGATAGAGCGCCAGAGGTGATCCTCAATGCAAAAAAAGATCGCCCATCAGCGTGCAATGCATTGGACACCTTGTTAGTGCATAAGGACGTAGCTGCGCAGTTGTTCTCGCGTTTAGTCACGCTGTTTAATCAACATAAGCTGAATGTTGTCGCCGCATCAAGTGCATTACCCTATCTGGATGGTGTTGAGCAGTTACGTGAAGCACAAGCGGGTGACTTTGATACTGAGTGGCTAGGGCCGACACTGGGTGTGGCCGTTGTTGATGACGTGGATCAGGCGCTTGCGCACATGAGGACCCATAATGCGAGTCACTCTGATGCCATACTGACTAATGATTTACAATCGGCTGAAGCTTTATCAACGGTGCCGGATCGGCGGCTGTGTATGTCAATGCATCAACGCGTTTTACCGATGGTGCGCAGTTTGGTCTTGGCGCTGAAGTGGCGGTATCCACTCAAAAGCTCCATGCCCGCGGTCCGATGGGACTCGAAGAGCTAACGACCTATAAATGGGTTGGTAAGGCTGATTACTTATCGCGCGTATAATGGCGAAAGTTAGTCAGTCATAACCGACTAAAAAAGCCGCAAGTGCATTCAGCACTTGCGGCTTTTTCTTATTTATCCGTGTGCCCACACGATAAGACTATTTCACTTCAACGCCTTTTGCTTGCAAGTCTGCATGATAAGAGGATCGAACAAACGGGCCACAGGCTGCATGTGTAAAGCCAAGATCTAGCGCGATTTCTTTTAATTCATCGAATTCTTCTGGTGGCACATAGCGCTCAACCGGCAAGTGGTGACGGCTTGGGGCGAGGTACTGTCCTAGCGTTAGCATTGTGACACCATGCGCACGTAAGTCTTTGAGCACCTCGATAATTTCTTCTTTGGTCTCACCGAGACCCATCATCAATCCTGACTTGGTTGGTACGTCTGGATGCATTTCGCCAAACTTTTGCAACAGATCCAGTGACCACTGATAATTAGCGCCGGGGCGCGCTTTTCGGTACAAACGCGGTGCCGTTTCAAGGTTGTGGTTGAACACATCGGGTGGATTGTCACGCAAGATATCGAGGGCTTTATCCATACGACCACGGAAGTCAGGGACCAGTGTCTCTATTTGAATATCAGGGTTAAGCGTACGGATCTCACGGGTGCAATCGACAAAATGCTGAGCGCCGCCGTCGCGGAGATCATCACGATCCACCGAGGTGATCACCACATAACGTAGCTTCATGTCCTTGATAGTTTGTGCCAAATGCTTTGGCTCTTCACTGTCAGGGGCCACAGGGCGGCCATGGGCCACATCACAGAAAGGGCAACGACGTGTACAGATGGCACCCAGAATCATAAAGGTTGCCGTACCGTGGCTAAAGCACTCAGCCAAGTTAGGACACGACGCTTCCTCACACACCGAGTGGAGGTTATTTTTACGCATCGCGTCTTTAATTTCTTTTATACGCGCAGTTTCAGCCGGGAGCTTGATTTTCATCCAATCAGGCTTGCGCAGCACTTCTTTTTGCTCGGTCTGCATATTTTTGACCGGGATAAGCGCCATTTTATCGGCGTCGCGGTATTTAACGCCGCGTTCCATCTGAATCGGTTTGCTCATAAATCGCTGCTTTCCGTTGTAAACTCAACCTGAGAGTAACCTAACTGTTGAGTTAAAGTGTCTACCAGCACAGGTTGGACGTCAGCGAGTGTGACGTGATCAACCTGATCGCTCAGTTGCGTCATGGCCATACCGGCATACCCACATGGGTTGATGCGCTGGAATGGTGATAAATCCATATTGATGTTTAGTGCCAATCCGTGGAATGAGCATCCGCGACGGATGCGGAGCCCAAGAGAACATATTTTTGCATCGTTAACGTAAACGCCAGGTGCATCGGGTCGCGCGTAAGCGTCGACGTGGAAGTGTGCCAGCGTGTCAACGACTAGATTTTCAATATGACTAACCAGTGCCCGCACACCGACTTTTTTTCTTTTAAGATTAATCAGGAAATAGGCAATCAGCTGACCGGGACCATGATAGGTAACTTGCCCCCCACGGTCTGATTGTACGACTGGAATGTCTCCCGGGACCAAAATATGTTCCGTTTTTCCCGCTTGTCCTTGGGTAAAAACGGGGTCATGTTCAACCAACCAGACCTCATCTTGGGTCTGTTCATCACGTGTGTCGGTGAAGTCACGCATCTGTTCCCAAACACGTGAATACGGTTGACGGCCGAGGTGTCTCACAACGAGTTGGTGCTGCAAACCCATTTCCCATATTGTTGTCAGTGGCGATATTATAGAGCCTGGCGGCGTGATTAAAAGCCGCCAGTCGTGTGGGTATTTGAATTAAAGGACCATACGGACGATATCAATATCGCTGAGTTCTTTATAAAGCGTCTCAACTTGCTCAATGGAGGTCGCTTTAATGGTAATAGACACAGAGTGATAGTTGCCTTTTGCACTCGGTTTGACGGCGGGGCTATAGTCTCCCGGCGCATGGCGTTGAATAACGCTTAACACTTGATCCGGTAGCTCGGGTTTCGCTTGGCCCACGACCTTGTAGGTAAATTGGCAAGGAAACTCCAGCAGGTCTTTTAATTTTGGTTGCTCTTGCATGTAAACTCCTAACAGTATGTCTGTTAAGACACACGTTTGTGCGATTGATCACGATTAACGCGAAATACTAATCGGCTAAGAGTCAGAAAACAAGCCGCCCACGAGGTTGGAGGGCGGCGTAAAGTGGGCGTTATCCGAGTAAGTTTTTGAACATCATCACGATGTAGTCAATGAAACGGCTAAAGATACCGCCTTTTTCGACATCGTTGAGGGCAACCAGTGGATATTCAGCGATGTCTTCATCATCAACTTGATAGAACAACTTACCGACCACGTCGCCCTGACTGATAGGCGCTTCGAGAGTTTGTTCTAAAACAAAGCTCGCTTTCAAATCGCGTGCTTTACCGCGAGGAAGAGTGACAAAGGTATCTTCGGTGACGCCTAGCGCGACTTCGTCTGTATCACCCATCCATACTTTCTCAGTGACAAAGGTTTCATTGGCCTTATGCGGTGCAACTGTTTCAAAGAAACGGAAACCATAGTTCAGCAGCTTTTTACTCTCAGCCTTACGGGCATTTGCACTCTTCGTCCCCATGACAACTGAAATAAGACGCATGTCGCCCTCAGTCGCTGACGTGACGAGGTTGTAACCGGCCCCATCAGTGTGGCCCGTTTTAATGCCATCGACATTCAGGCTTTTATCCCAGAGCAAGCCATTACGGTTGTATTGAGTAATGCCGTTGTAGGTAAAGGCTTTTTCTTTGTATATCCGATACTCTTCTGGCACATCACGAATCAGCGCTTGGCCGAGTAACGCCATATCATAGGGGGTGGTATACAAATTTTGCGAGTCTAAACCATGCACATTAGAAAAATGCGAGCTGTTCATGCCCAAGCTTTCGCCCCAGCGGTTCATCAAATCGACAAAGGCGTCTTCCGAGCCCGCAACATGTTCTGCCATCGCCACACAGGCATCATTACCGGATTGGATGATGATACCGCGGTTTAGATCGGCCGCTTTGACCGTGGTACCGACCTCGATAAACATTTTTGACGATTCAGGGTAATTTTTTGCCCAAGCGTTTTCGCTAATGACAACATCATCGTCCATTGAAATGTTACCACGCTCGACTTCTTGGCCGATGACGTAGCTGGTCATCATTTTGGTTAAGCTGGCTGGGTTGAGGCGCTCATGAGCATTATATTCTGCCAACACTTTGCCAGAATGGTAATCCATAAGCACATATCCTTTCGCCGCAATTTGCGGTGCATCAGGGACGACAGCGGGCGCGGCTTGGACAGTCGCTGTGGTGAGCACAGCCGCGGAAAGCAGCGCGCGTATGCGAAAAACGGTTTTATTCATCATTGTTAGTACTTTTGTCGGTTATCGATGTCGATACTGTATTTGTCACTATACCAAATTGCGTAGAGAGCGACAGGCTCGATTTCTTTAACTTATTGATTATCTGTTTTGGCACTTGTTACCGTTGAGTCAGTATTCACAAGTGCCTCGGTGACGATAAAGGCGCCTGGCAATTGGTGTTGTTTTGCTGTGCGCATCGCTTGTTGTGCTTGGCCACGGTCGTAAA
Organism: Salinivibrio costicola subsp. costicola ATCC 33508 = LMG 11651; assembly: GCA_000565345.1. Taxonomy (GTDB): domain Bacteria; phylum Pseudomonadota; class Gammaproteobacteria; order Enterobacterales; family Vibrionaceae; genus Salinivibrio; species Salinivibrio costicola. The sequence continues at coordinate 32,629 of AQOF01000023.1, forward strand.
ACGGACCAAAACGTACGCGATAAACTTGGTCACGGCGCGCGATATGAGTAGGTAGACCATGGTTTTTTGCTAATTGTTCCGCGGTTTGATTGGCTTTTAAACCATCTGAAAGCGCCGCCAGTTGAACATAATAGGCATGATGCCGGGCGGAGTGCACTCATCTGCCTTGGGTTTTTCAGGGGAGATAAGCCGCAGTGAGACAGGCGCAGTGCCGGTTTTTAACACGTCCAACTTTTTCGCTGCAGCATAGCTAAGATCAATCACGCGTTGGTTGTGAAAAGGACCGCGGTCATTGACACGCACAACTGCTTTTTTGCCATTGTTTTGGTTAGTGACTTCGACATAGCTCGGCAAGGGCAAGGTTTTGTGCGCCGCAGACATGGAGTACATATCGTAGACCTCACCATTGGAGGTGCGATGGCCGTGAAACTTCTCTCCATACCAGGAGGCAATTCCTGCTTGTTGATACCCCTTAGGCTTACGTAAAATCTTGTATGACTGCCCGTTTAACGTGTAATCCTTATTACCCGCGAGGCTGTAAGGCTCATATTTAGGGTGTGCGTCCTCAACATGAATGGTTTGTGGAACCCGCTCTGGGGCTTTGTCATTATGCATATCGTAGCGCCCTTGCTGGTTGCTACAGGCGCTGAATAAAAGGGAAGTAATAACAACAAGAATAGCTCGCATGTTTATGCCCTGGATAACATTTTACGGTGAGTATGAATGGACATGAGAATACCAAAACCCGCCATGAGCGTGACCATTGAGGTGCCACCATAGCTGATTAAAGGTAAGGGTACCCCAACCACAGGTAAAATACCGCTGACCATGCCAATGTTGACAAAAACATAAACAAAAAAGCTCAACACAATACTGCCCGCCATCATACGGCCAAAGGCGGTTTGTGCTCGGCTTGCCAACATTAACCCTCGCCCAATCAAAAACACATATAAAGCCAGTAGCACGCAAACACCCACTAACCCCCATTCTTCGGCGATGACGGCAAAAATAAAATCAGTATGGCGTTCAGGGAGAAACTCGAGCTGCGATTGTGTTCCATGGAGCCAGCCTTTACCGGTTAAACCGCCCGAGCCTATCGCGATCTTAGATTGGATAATGTGATAGCCGGCACCGAGCGGATCCGATTCAGGATTAAACAAGGTAAGCACCCGTGTTCGTTGGTAATCGTGCATCAGGAAAAACCAAAGTACTGGTATAAAGCTGGCAAGCGCGACGACAGCAGCGGTGATGATTTTCCAACTGATACCGGCTAGGAACAACACGAATATGCCGGATGCGGCGATCAATATAGAGGTCCCTAAATCGGGTTGTTTGGCAATTATGAGTGTAGGGACCAACAACAAGAATAGCGCGATCAGCAAAGTAGATATTTTCGGGGGGAGGGGGTCTTTACCAATAAAGCGAGCCAGCATTAAAGCACCGCCAATTTAATGATTTCTGAAGGCTGAAAGGTAACAAAACCCAGATCAAGCCAGCGTTGTGCCCCTTTGGCGGTTTCTCCGACGAATAATACCGCCGCTAATAACACCACGCCTACGGCGTATAAATAGGGTGACCAAAACTCATAGTGGCGAGGAGGAACTTGGGCGAGTGCAAACATGACGGCAAGTGCCAGCGTCATGCGAATGGCTTGGCGTTCCATCATCGCCAGGCTTTGCCCGCTTGCGCTATACATGACCACCAGCCCGAAGCCCATTAGTAACAAAACACCAATCAGCATGGGCAAATCGAGATGTAAGCGGTCAAACAAAGAGCGTTTGGTGCTGGCTTGAGCTAACGAACTCATTATTTTTCCTCCTTCGTCTCTTTGTCTTCCACTAGAATATGATCGAAGATACGGCGCGCGATCGGCGCACCATTGCTTGACCCGCCACCGGCATTTTCTAACACCATAGATACCGCGACTTCGGGATTTTCAAAAGGCGCGAACCCCATAAATAGCGCATGATCGCGCAGATGTTCGGCGATTTCATCGGCGTTATACTCTTCGTTTTCGCCTAGGCCAAAGACCTGAGCGGTGCCCGATTTTCCTCCCGATAGATACTCCGCGGAGCGGAAAGCACGACGCGCTGTCCCTTTACGCCCATGATTAACCAATTGCATGCCTTTTAGTCCCACATCCCAATACTTGTCCTCTACCCCTTTTATCGGTGGAAATGGCTCAGCCTTCGGTTTGTGTTCACCCGTTTCATCGCGGGTTTTCATTAATAGTTTTGGGGCTTTCACTTCGCCACGGTTAAGCAACACCGTAAGTGCTTTAACAATCTGCATGGGTGTCGCCGTCCAGTAGCCTTGTCCAATACCAACCGGAATGGTGTCACCCTTGTACCAAGGTTGCCGATAGCGGCTCATTTTCCATTCTCGGTTAGGCATATTGGCACTGCTCTCTTCATGAATATCAATGCCAGTGTAATGACCAAACCCGAATCGACCCATCCATGATGATAATTTATCAATCCCCATGTCGTAGGCGATTTGATAGAAAAACGTATCAACCGATTCTTCAATCGATTGAACAATATTAACGCGGCCATGGCCCCAGGTACGCCAGTCACGGAATGGACGGGTGTCTGAATTAGGGATGCGCCAATAACCAGGGTCATTGCGGGTGGTCTGGGTCGTGATCACGCCTTCTTCCAACGCAGAGACAGCGATAAAAGGCTTCACCGTTGAGGCGGGGGGATAAATGCCTAGGGTCGACCGATTCACCAGTGGGCGATCTTTATTATTGAGTAATTGCTGATACTGTTTACTCGAAATGCCGTGGACGAATAAGTTCGGATCATAGCTTGGGGTCGATACCATGGCCAATACCCCGGAGGTATCAGGATCAACCACCACCACTGCACCACGGCGATCGCCAAGAATACCGCGCACGTACAGCTGCAAATCAATATCGAGGTTGAGGATTAAGTCTTTACCGGGCTCAGGGGGAACGTATTTAAGTGTCCGGATCACACGACCTCGGCTATTCACTTCGACTTCCTGATAGCCGGCTTTTCCGTGTAACTCGGGCTCATAATATTTTTCTATCCCGAGTTTGCCAATGTCACGCGTCGCTCGGTAGTTATTGAGCACGTCTTTTTGTCGCAACTTGGCAATATCGCGATCATTAATTCTTGCGACATAACCCAGCACGTGTGTCAACGCATCGCCATATGGGTAATGACGTTTTAGATAGGCTTTGATTTCAACCCCGGTAAATTGATGCTGGTGGGCGGAAAAAATCGCGACCTCTTTGTCAGTCAGTTGTGTTTTGAGTGCCACGGCATTAAAACGGCGAGAGCGGCGACGTTCTTGTTGAAAACGTGCAATATCTTTGTCATCCAGCGACAACAAGCGCTTAAGCTTGGCCAAGGTTGCCGACATATCATCGACTTGCTCGGGGGTCACTTCTAAATGATAAACCGGGCGGTTTTCAGCCAGCAGTTTTCCATGGCGGTCATAAATGAGGCCACGGTTAGGCGCGACAGGGACCACTTTAATACGATTATCATTCGAGCGAGTTTGGTAGTCTTGATGCTCGGTTACTTGAATATGATAAAGGTTGGTGAGCAACGCTCCAACAAGCGCCATAATGCCGACAAAAGAGACAATAGCGCGGCGCACAAATAACGCAGCCTCGGTACTGTGGTCTCGGATTTCAACTCGTTGGCGCTTCATCTGTCGTTATTCTCGATGATAAGGATGGTTGGTGGTGAGACTCCAAGCGCGATACAGGCTCTCCGCCATGATGACGCGAACCAGTGGGTGGGGCAGGGTCAGAGGCGAAAGTGACCAGCTTTGCTCAGCGGCTGCTTTACAGTCGGGGGCCAACCCTTCTGGGCCACCAATTAAAATGGCGACATCGCGCCCATCCAGTTTCCACTTTTCGAGTTGACTGGCTAATTGCGGCGTATTCCAAGGCTTGCCGGGAATATCTAAGGTAACGATACGACTACCTCGATTCACCGCAGCGAGCATGGCTTCGCCTTCTTTTTGTAAAATGCGGGCAATGTCTGCATTTTTACCGCGTTTACCGGCAGGCACTTCAACCAGCTCAAGTGGCATGTCTTTTGGAAAGCGGCGCTGATACTCATCAAAGCCTTGTTGTACCCACTTGGGCATTTTATTGCCGACTGCAATCAACTGGATTTTCATGGATTAATTCCAGAGTTTTTCCAGTTGATAAAGTTGGCGTTGTTCTTCTTGCATGACGTGAACCATGACGTCGCCTAAATCGACAACGACCCACTCACTGTCATCTTTGCCTTCTGTTCCCATGGCGCCAATATCAGCCGCTTGGGCTTGCTCACAAACGTGATCGGCAATTGAAGCCACATGGCGACGTGAATTGCCTGTACAAAGCACTAAAAAGTCAGTAATGCAGGATTTATCTCGTACGTCTAGCGTCACGATATCGCTGGCTTTTAACTCATTCGACTTTGTCGGCGACAAACTGTTTTAATTCGGTAGCTTGCAAAGAGAACCTCGATGTATGTGCTGATTATATTCAGTGGCAGTATATCACTTGGCAGCCCTTTGGACACGCTAGGGCGCCAGAGGTTCGGCGGGTTGGCACATAAGTGCACAAAAATAGTGCAGATTAGGCCAAGGGTCACTGCCAAAATCGGTTTTTAACTGTATCTCTAACTCAGCGAGCTGGTGCAGTAATGAGGCGAGACGCACTTTGTTTAGCCGATTGAGTGCTGCGGTGATCATGGGTCTGCGCGCTTGCCAAACACGCAACTGATCGAATAGCACGTTGAGTGGTCGCCCTTGTTGCCCTTGCTCTTGGATTGTATAGAGTTGTTTGAGTTCTTTTTGGATCAAACGTAGTAACAAGGTGGGCTCTTCGCCTTCGGCATGCAGTTGTTCGATAATACGCTGCGCGCGATTAGCCTTACCGGCAAGTAGCGCATCGGTCAGTTGGAAAGGGGTGAAGTGATGATGCCGCGACAACGCACTCTCAATCCGAGGTAAGGTAAGGGCACCATCGGGATAAAGTAAGTGGAGGATTTGTAAACTTTGCACCAGCGCGAGTAAGTTGCCTTCATGCCATTGGGCAAGCAACTGCAGCGCGGGTTGATCGGGTTGTAGCCCGAGATGGCGGCAGCGCTGTTCAATAAAACGGGGCAAGTGACGTGCATCTGGGGTTTGGCAAACCACATACAAGGCTTGCTTTGCCAACGTAGTAAACCACTTGGCACTTTCTTGCTTTTTATTAAGCCGCTCGCCTTGAACGAGCAAGAGAATATCAGGATGGAGGTAGCTGGCAAGCTCGGTCAGTTGCTTGGCTTGGGCGCTGTTCAGGCCATTTTCAGGACCGGTCAATTCAATAATCTGCCGAGAAGAAAACAAACTGAGGGCTTGGCAGCAGTCAAACACTTCTTGCCAATCTAATTGCCCATCAATCATAAACTTATGATGCTCTTCAAAGCCTTGTGAGCGTGCCGCGTGGCAAATGGCATCACGAGACTCGAGCTTTAACAAAGGATCGGTGCCAAAGACTAAGTAAGTTTGACGCAGTGGCTGATTAAGCTGCTGCGCCAATTGTTCTGGATAGGCTCTCATCATTGCGCGGGCTGTGTTTCAGTTTGACGCGTTTCGATGATCACATTGGGCTCAGTGGGCGCCTCTCCCTGTTCGAGTTGCTCTAATGCCGCTTGTTCTGCTTGCTGACGCTCAAATGCGGCGATATCCCCTTTCAGTTGAGACAGTTGACGCATAATTTGACGGGTCGCCTCGGTACGCATTTCTGCGACTAACTTATTTTGCTCGACTGATTTGGCCAACGCGGTCAGTGGGTTATCGAGAAAGTTACGGCTTAAGGTCGTATTGTAGGTGTAGCTACCTTTCTCCGGCACGGTGACACGATAACGTGCAACATAGCGAAACTCTTTCTCTGCCACTCGGCTGTTTTGATAGAGCGACAAAGTTTGTGCACTATCACTTTCGCTAAGCAACTCGATATTCGCCACGTCGTCAGAGGGTGACACCATCTGAACGTTATGTTGACGCAAAGCGTTGCGCATTTGGCGAGTCAGCTCCCCATAGGGGTCAAAACTCGTCAATGACACTTTGTCTACCTCATCGGGCAAATTATAGCTGCCACGCAAGGCAAACCCGCAAGACGCGATGGTCAGTGAGACCATCGCGACGAGCAGGGAGCGAAGCACAGTGTTAAACAGATCCACTCCATCGCTCCTTGTTAGTTAGCAACAATATTAACCAGTTTCCCTGGTACATAAATGACTTTGCGAACCGTTTTACCGTCGGTAAATTTGACCACGTTTTCGTCTGACATGGCTTGTGCTTCAACGGCTTCTTTCTCGCGTCGGCGGCCACGGTGATCTTGGCACGTAGCTTACCGTTTACTTGCACAATGATTAGCTTTTCCTCCTCGACCAAGGCCGCTTTATCGGCTTGCGGCCAATCGGCACTGTCGATATCGGTTTCGCCCAGGGCCTGCCAAAGCGTAAAGCAGATGTGCGGGGTGATGGGATATAGCATCAATACCACGGCTTTGAGTGCTTCGTCTAACACAGCACGGTCTTGTTCATTGTCCTGTGGCGCTTTAACTAAGCGATTCATCAGCTCCATGATCGCGGCAATGGCGGTGTTGAACGTCTGACGACGGCCCATGTCATCACTGACTTTGGCGATGGCTTTGTGCACATCACGGCGCAAGGCTTTTTGATCATTATTAAGCGTATCGACTGCCAGCGCAGTAACGTCGCCTTTGTGGGTGTGCTCATAGACTAGTTTCCAAACACGGCGTAAGAAACGGTGTGAACCTTCCACGCCAGACTCTTGCCATTCCAACGTCATGTCCGCCGGTGCGGCAAACATCATAAAGAGACGCATGGTATCGGCACCGTATTTTTCCACCATTAATTGGGGATCAATGCCGTTGTTCTTCGACTTTGACATCTTGGTCATGCCTGCGTGGGTGACGGCGTTCCCTTGGCTGTCGACCGCATGAATAATTTGCCCTTTGGTGTCCCGTTCAACGGTCACATCAGTCGGCGAGACCCAAACACGTACCCCTTTTTCGTCGGTGTAATAAAATGCATCGGCGAGCACCATACCCTGACAGAGTAACTGCTTGAATGGCTCGTCGCTATCGACCATATTTTCATCGCGCAATAGTTTATGGAAAAAGCGCGAATACAACAGGTGCATACAAGCGTGCTCAATGCCACCTATATACTGATCGACCGGTAGCCAATAATTGGCGGCGCTTGGGTCGAGCATTTGATCCGCTTGCGGTGAGCAATAACGTGCGTAGTACCACGACGACTCCATAAAGGTATCGAAAGTGTCGGTTTCACGCAGCGCTGGCTTACCTTGATATTGCGTTTGTGCCCATTGCTTGTCAGCTTTGATAGGGCTTTGTACACCATCCATCACCACATCTTCTGGCAGGATGACGGGCAGCTGCTCAGTTGGGACAGGAACAACCTCACCGTCTTCGGTATTCAGCATCGGAATTGGCGCACCCCAATAACGCTGACGAGAGACGCCCCAATCACGTAAACGGAAATTAACCGTTTTCTTGCCTTTACCTAGCGATTCAAGCTTGCTCGCAATCGCATCGAAGGCCGCGTTAAAATCTAACCCGTCAAACTCACCCGAGTTAAACAGCTTACCTTTTTCGGTATACGCTTGTTCTGACAAATCGGGCGCATGGCCGTTTTCATCGAGGATCACCGGCTCGATATCCAGCGCGTACTTATGAGCAAATTCGAAGTCGCGTTGGTCGTGAGCAGGCACCGCCATCACTGCGCCAGTGCCGTAATCCATCAATACAAAGTTAGCGACAAAGATAGGGACACGACGCCCGTTCAATGGGTGCGTGGCATACAAACCGGTCGCCATGCCTTTTTTCTCCATGGTCGCCAGCTCGGCTTCGGCAACTTTGGTGTTACGGCACTCTTGTACGAATTCAGCGAGGGCAGGGTTGTCTTTGGCCGCCGCCTCCGCGAGGGGGTGACCGGCGGCAATCCCCACGTAAGTGACGCCCATCAGCGTATCTGGACGCGTGGTGTAGACGTCGAGTGCGGGGTGATCGCCTTCAACATCAAACGTCAGCTCAACACCTTCTGAGCGACCAATCCAGTTACGCTGCATGGTTTTTACCATGTCTGGCCAGCCGTCCAGTTTGTCGATGTCTTGCAGCAGCTCTTCTGCGTAATCGGTGATTTTAATAAACCACTGCGGGATTTCTTTTTGCTCAACCGGCGTATCGCAGCGCCAGCAGCAACCTTCGTGAACTTGCTCATTGGCGAGCACGGTCTGATCGTTGGGACACCAGTTCACTGATGAGGTCTTTTTATAAACCAGCCCCTTGTTGTAGAGCGTGGTAAAGAAGCCTTGCTCCCAGCGGTAGTAATCGGGACTACAGGTGGCGATTTCACGGCTCCAGTCGTAGCCAAAGCCCAGCATTTTTAGCTGGCCTTTCATGTAATCAATGTTTTCGTAAGTCCAAGGCGCGGGCGCGGTTTTGTTTTTGATCGCAGCGCCTTCGGCAGGAAGGCCAAACGCATCCCAACCAATCGGCTGCATGACATTCTTGCCTTGCAGTCGCTGATAACGGGAAATGACATCACCGATGGTGTAGTTACGGACATGCCCCATGTGCAGTCGGCCACTTGGTAAGGAAACATAGAAAGACAGTAGAATTTTTCTTTGTTAGGGTCTTCATGAACCACAAAGGTTTTATTGTCATCCCAATGGGCTTGAACTTTTTGTTCAATATCTTGCGGGCTATATTGTTCTTGCATCGATGGCTTCCGAGATTCTGTGAGAAAGGTAAAACCTGAAAGAGAAATATCAGCATAGAATAACGAAAGGCAGAGACCGCAACAACACTTGAATCAGGACAGGACCATGAATAAAGAGAAAGAACCCCAACAAAGTATCATCGAGCGGGTAAAAGAGGCGTTAGAAAACAGCCCCGAGGCACTGTCTCATTGGGTGACCTTTTCTGATCAATACCTCAAAGCCGCGGCCGATCTGACCAAAGATGAATGGGCCTTGATCGAGGCATACTTTAAACGTGATGTGAAAGCGTTCGGTGAACAGTACGATAAATCTCAAACCGAAGAGATTGATAGTCAGGTGTTTAACGATCTGATTGCTAACTCGATTTGGGAGCAATTGGCAGAGATCACCGACCGTACGCAGCTAGAGTGGCGTGAAGTGTTCGATGATCTTCAGCATCATGGCGTTTATGAAGCGGGTGAAATTGTCGGACTGGGCGTGTTGCAATGTGAACAGTGCCATCATCAAACGCGGCACAGCCGGGTCGATGTGATTGCACCGTGTACGCAATGTGGTCATCGCTACTTTTCTCGCCGCCCTTACCCGGTGTAAGCCAAGTTTTAGAGCTTGGCTTTTGCGTTTGGTTTTAAAGCGCGGGTCGGTCTATCCGTGGCCAAAGGTGCCTAAGAGGCGTCGTCGCGACCTTCAAAGCGCTGGCGTTCTTCTTTTTCGACTTGAGAAAGCCGTGGCAGCTTTAGGCCTTGTGATTGCCCCATCCAACGGGCAAAGACAATATTACAAGCAAATGCCGCGGTGACGAAGACGAGCTCTGCAGCAGCCATCCACCGTTCGCCTTCATCGACATAGAGAATGGTAAGGGCGTGTAAAAAATAGAACATCAAAATAAAGTTGGCCCATGCATGGGTAAACGCTTTGCCTTTGATGATCCCAGGTAAAGGGAGCAGTAAAGGGATTGTCCAGCCAATGGTCACCGCCCATGCATTCAAGTGAGGATGGGGCGATAAGTAAGCATGCCACGCGACCACCCAAGCAATGAGGCCAAGGTTACTCAGCAAAGACAATTTGCGCATGAAGGCGAGCCGAGGATCTGTCACGATTCTGTCCTTTTATCTTAGGTGGTGGTAAAAAGTGTGGGCAAAACGCGCTAAGCGTTGGCCTAATGTTTTTGCGATTTGCTTTTCGTCGGCCATTAAAGGGTGATGTGGCTCCGCAACACTGGATGCACCGTAAGGGGAACCGCCGCCTTCCGTTGTATGAAGCGCACGCTCGCTGTGTGGAACACCGACTAACATCATACCATGATGAAGTAAGGGGATGGTCATCGTGAGCAGCGTGGTTTCTTGGCCACCATGAAGCATTGATCCGGCGCCAAAGACCGCGGCGGGTTTATCAATTAAGGCACCCGATAACCATTCGCCACTGGTACTATCGATAAATTGCTTCAATGGCGCGGCCATGTTGCCAAAACGTACCGGACTGCCGAGCGCGAGGCCATGGCAATCTAATAGATCCTGACGGGTGACAAAGGGATCGTTTGGCGAGACGTCCGGTATTTTGCCATCGGCATAAGCAGGCAGCTCGGGCACAGTTCGTAACACCGCCTCAACGCCTTGCGCTTCAATACCGCGTGCAACTTGTTGAGCAAGCTTACGTGTATTACCTGAACGGCTGTAATAAAGCACGAGAACTTGTGTCATTGAACGAATACCAATACATTTTCGGGTGGGCGGCCGATGACCGCTTTGTCGCCTTGAACGGCAATGGGACGTTCAATCAGTTTTGGGTGATTAACCATTGCCTCCAACAATTGCGCTTCTTCCACCGAAGCATCGCCCAAATTGGCTGCCTTGTAATCCGCTTCTTTGGTGCGCATCATGTCGCGAAATGATGCCATGCCCAGCTGTCGCTTTAACTCACGGAGCGTATCGGCAGATAATGGCGTCTCTAAATATTTAACGATTGTCGGCGTGATGCCCTTTGACTCAAGCAGCTTGAGGGTTTCTCGACTTTTTGAGCAACGTGGATTGTGGTACAGAGTAATGGGGCTCACAACATCTATCCTTTTTAAGTTGAGTTAACGATCACTGAGCGCTTTAAAGCGTGCCTGCTGATGGCGTAATTGATCGATACGCGCATCATAACGTGCTTGTGCCAAGCTGCCTAACTCAGCCAGTTGAGCGGCTTGGGTGTAGTTACGAATGGCTTTGCTCCATTGACCGCGCAGCGCGTAACGCTCTCCTTGAGCAGCTAATTCACCGTCACGGTGTGTGCCAGTGCTTTCGTACGCTTGTTGTAACAAAAACCATCCGTTGCTGTCATCGGCATGCTGGTGGGTGTAGCGCTCTAATGCCTTGATCGCTTCACCGCCACGCTTGGCTTTTACCAAGGTGTAAGCGTGATTAAGCAACAATACGCGATTGTTAGGCTGCTGGTTCAAGGCTTGATTCAGGCGGGATAAGGCGCTGTCATACTGCTTTTCGCCAATCTCTAAGTCGGTCATCGCGTCAATATAAAAACGATTATTGGGTTGAGCTTTAATGAGGGGCGCCAGCTTCTCACGCGCTTGTTGATAGCGCCTTGCATCAATATCCAACAGCGCCATGCCGTAATCAAGGCTATGTTTTTCCGCTGGCGATGCTGCTTTATGACGCCGTTCAAACCAGTCCATGGCGGAGCGATCAGCGATACCGCTATATCGTGCAACGATACGCGCTCGTGCGAGTTGGTAATCGGGAGAGTCGGGCACGCTTTTTTGAGGATACTGACGCGCCCGCGCGCGTGAATCTGTGATCCGAGACGCGGGTAATGGGTGAGTGCTGAAATACTCCGGCATTTGACTGGCGTAGCGGTACTCATCGGCTAACCGAGAGAAAAATCGTGGCATCGCCTCAACATCGAAATCCGCGCGAGCGAGGGTTTCAATTCCGACGCGGTCGGCCTCTTCTTCGTTACGGCGGGTAAAGTTTATTTGGCTTTGCATACTCCCCGCCGTTGCTGCATGAGCTGCGGCAATCCCTGCTTCAGGCGCTGCAATCGCGAGCATTAAAGAGCCGACTAAAGCGGCAACCGTTAGCGGCGAGGTTTGTGCCTGCGCTTCCATGCTGCGCGCAAGGTGGCGTTGGGTTACGTGCGCGATTTCGTGCGCCATCACAGATGCCAGTTCGCTTTCTGTCTTGGCATGCAGGAAAAGCCCAGAATGCATGGCTACATACCCGCCAAAAAAGGCAAACGCATTGATCGCTTGATTATCAATCAAAATAAACTGGAAGGGCGTGCGGACATCGTTGGCGTTCGCCACCAACCGATGCCCGAGGGCGTTAACATATTCACTGAGTAAAGGATCATCAATAATGGGTTTGCTGGCTCGTAGCATTCGCATATAAGCATCACCAAACTCTTTTTCTTTTGCCACCGACAGCGTACTCGCGGCAGCGGTGCCAATGTTAGGCAAATCACTTTGATATGACTCGACGTTTGCTGACACAGGCGCACTGACCAGTGTCCCTGCAAGCGCATAGGCGACGAGGCGGCGAGCCGTTTTTCCTTTCCAAGAGCAAGATGCACGTGGCGGCATAAGTGTCATTACCTTTTAAAATACGCAAGTGTACTTAAGTACAGACCGATAAAACCTGTCTGGGTTTCGTTGGCGTTCTATCTAATGTCCATTACAATACCAACGATAATACCGACCGGTGAGACAGAATGGAATGTCAAACTCTTGATTTACGAGCACATGTTTGCCCAATGGCCCTGCTACTCGCCAAGCGTGCAGCAGCGTCGTTGCGTGCCGGCGAGCAGTTAGTGATTTTACTGGGCGATCAAGGCGCGAAAAACGATATTCCAACCTACTTTACTCGTGAAGGATTTACCATTGCTTGGTTAGATACGCCAGCCTCGCGTTTACACGTCACAAAACAATAACGAGCCTGATATGTTTGAATTGCTACATCGCTGGTATCGGCGACGCTTTTCCGACCCACATGCGGTCAGCCTAGTGCTGATTCTTTTGGTCGGTTTTGTCACCATCTATTTTTTCGGCAACTTATTGGCGCCTTTACTCGTGGCCATTGTCATGGCGTATTTACTCGATTGGCCGGTCAATCGTCTTAGTCGACTGGGGCTGCCTCGCACGTTATCGGTTTTGGTGGTGATCGCCTTGTTTGCCAGCTTCACATTCATGGCGTTGTTTGGCTTGGTACCGACGATTTGGAATCAAGGGATAAGCCTGGTGGCCGATGTGCCGAACATGTTTAATAACATGCAGATGCTGATGATGAGCTTACCCGAGCGCTATCCAGATTAATTAATCCGCATATGGTGAACACACTGGTCGATGCCTTGCAGTTTAAAGTCCTCAACATCGGGGAAACCTTGGTAAGGGGATCGTTATCATCGCTGGTGAACATCGTGGCGCTAGCGGTCTATTTGATTTTGGTCCCGCTCTTGGTTTTCTTCTTACTGAAAGATAAAACGCAAATGTTGGCGATGTTTAAAGGATTATTGCCGCGTAACCGCCGCCTTGCCTCTCGGGTTGGTCATGAGATGAACCAACAGATATCGAATTACATTCGCGGGAAAGTGACCGAGATTATTATTGTTGGTATCACCAGCTATCTGACTTTCATGTTACTTGATCTCCGCTATGCCGTGTTGCTAAGTGTCGCCACCGGCTTTTCTGTCCTTGCCCCCTATATCGGGGCGGCCATTGTTACGGTGCCGATAGCGATCGTGGCCCTTTTCCAATGGGGACTTGAGCCCGGGTTTTGGTATGTGATGATTGCTTACGGCGTGATTCAAACCCTTGACGGTAACGTCCTTGTGCCGGTGCTTTTCTCGGAAGCGGTCAATTTACACCCGGTGGCACTCATCATAGCCGTACTGGTTTTCGGTGGACTCTGGGGCTTTTGGGGGTATTTTTTGCCATTCCATTGGCGACGTTAGTGAAAGCGGTATGGCAAGCATTGCCTGAAATTGAGCTCGATGATGATCCAAAAAAAGACGTAGAGTGATCCATCTTGTTTTCAGGCTCCTAAATAAAGGAGCTGAGCGGCACGAGCACAGGCTTTACCGTGATCAGTTTGGCCCACAGAAGTAGTAATGAAAAACAGGGTTGGCATGGTACAAAACAGGCAAGAACATACGCATTTAGAGGGGTTCCGCGTCGCTGTGATCGGTGGCGGCGTGGCGGGTACGACAGCGGCCATGCGACTGGCTGAACGTGGTATTGATACCCAGGTGTTTGAAGCGGGAACCGGGCTAGTCAGTGGCCCACCTATCTGTCATCTTCATGCGGGCGGCAATTTGTATCGAGAAATCTCGCTCGATCAGTGCTTAACCTTACTGGACCAATCCGTTGCGACCGTACGCATGTATCCGCACTCTGTGAATCGCCGCCCAACGGTGTTGGCGGTGCCAGAGCAAGACCCAGGATCGTTAGACAGTGTGATTGCACGATTAGAAACCTTGCGCGAGCGTTATGCGCAATTGGTCGAGCTTGATAGCGCCAACAAAGTGATGGGCGAACCTGCTGATTATTTCCGCCTGTATCAGCAATCAGACCTTGAAGCGCTGAAAGCAAAAGATTATCGCAGTATAACCGATTCGGCTGATCAGTGGATGTGGCCGGTTGCGCAGTCGCTGGACCTAAGTGCGATGAAGTATCCGTTGGTATTGGTGCAAGAATACGGGCTGAGTGTATTTCGCCTCGCCGCTGAAGCGCAATTGACGCTTGCCGACGTGCCGCATTGCCAACTCAACTTTAATCATAAGGTCGTGGATACGCAGCAGACAGCGTCGGGTTGGCAAGTGACGTATCAAGATAAGGCCGGCCAATCGCACACCACTGAGGTTGACTATCTGATTAATGCGGCGGGGTTTCGCACCGGGACCATTGACGATATGGCGGGCTTCGGGCGTCAGCGTCTGGTTGAGTACAAGGCAGCGTACGTCGCCCACTGGACGTCGACGGCGTACCAATGGCCAGAAATTATTGTTCATGGCCAGCGAGGCACGCCACAAGGTATGGCACAACTGACGCCTTATCCTGATGGTTTCTTTCAACTGCACGGCATGACGCAAGACGTGACCCTCTTTGAACGTGGCTTGGTGAAAAGCTCAGTGCAATCGGCGCAACCGAATGTCGACGCGCGCTATGTTAAAAACATCGATCAAGGTTGGGACTGGGATCAAGTGTGCCAGCGCACGGACCGGGCCATCGAACATTTTGCTCAATGGTTGCCTGAGTTTAAGCAGGCCGAAGTCGGAGGAAAACCCTTGTGTGGCGCGCAACAAATCCCTGGCGAGGATCCGTCGCTGCGGGCGTCGGATGTGTCTTTCGATGGTGAGCGCTACGCGCGGATGGAAATCGTGAAAGCCTCCTCGGCGCTGACGGCGATAAACAAAGTCCTGACGCAATTTGAAGATGCCGGCTGGATTTCGCCAACCTCTCATTACGTCATGACGCGCCCGTCGACCGCTAAGATTGTCAGCGCTGCGTGTGAATTTGCGGTACAGCGTGGTTATCCAGAAGCATTGGCAAAGCCTGTGGGCTGAGTGAATCCATGGTCATCGTTTGAAAAAAGCGCACGATTCATCGTGCGCTTTTTTGTTAACAGGCAGGATAAGGCGCCGTCCTAGGCTTGGTTCAGGAAGTCCAATACCACTTGGTGATGATCTTTGGTCTTAAACTTATTGAACACATGTTCAATTTTGCCATCTTTGCCGACCAAAAAGCTGAGGCGATGAATGCCGTCATATTCTTTCCCCATGAACTTCTTGGTCCCCAGACGCCAAATGCATCCGCAACCGCATGATCTTCGTCGCTCAGTAGGGTGAAATTGAGTTCATCGCGCGCAACAAAGCGGGCGATCTTTTTGACGGGATCCGGGCTGATACCTAACACCACGGTATCCAGCGCGTCGAGCTCCGCCTTAGTGTCACGCAAAGAGCAGGCTTGTGTGGTGCAGCCTGGTGTCATTGCTTTGGGGTAAAAATACACGAGGACGCGTTTTTCGCCTTGAAACTGGCTAAGCGTGACGGTGTCGCCATTTTGATCTTGCAATGAAAAATCGGGCGCTTGAGCGCCTTCCGTTAATGTTTGCATGCGCTGCGTTTCCTTTTTTGTCGGTAAACCGAATTGACGATGATAGAGGGTGTTCGAGATTACGCAAGTTTTTGATATTACGATCACGCTCTTGACAGTGTTTGACCTTTTATTGACTCTAACGAGACGCTGATTCAATGATAAAATCGCAAACTTGAATGTAGCGGTAAGAAATGTCGAATAAGACACGCCAGCGCGCAGGGTTATTCTTGTGTTTACCCAGCGCCAAAAGTAACATTGCAAGCATCACCAATAAGGGAGACGAACATGGTTTCTGGAAGCATAGTGGCGCTCGTCACACCAATGGATGCACATGGCGAGGTGGATTACGTTAGCCTGAAAAAACTGGTCGAGTTTCATATCCAAGCGGGCACAGATGCGATTGTCGCAGTGGGCACAACGGGTGAGTCGTCGACAGTAACCGTGGATGAGCACATTAAAGTGGTCCTAAAGACCTTGGAATTTGCGGATGGACGGATTCCCGTTATTGCAGGTACGGGGGCAAATGCCACCCACGAAGCGATCACTTTCAGTAAAATGTTTGCCGGGTCGGGCGTAGCCGCTTGTTTGAGTGTGACCCCTTATTACAACAAGCCGACGCAAGAAGGCTTATTCCAGCATTATAAAGCCATTGCCGAAGCGACCGACTTACCTCAGATTCTCTATAATGTCCCCGGTCGTACTGCCGTAGATATTCAGCCTGAAACGGTGGCGCGCTTAGCGACCTTTGACAATATTATCGGCCTAAAAGATGCCACTGCCGATGTCAGTCGTGTCGCCATTCATCGGGAACTTTGTGGCGATGACTTCCTCTTATTTAGTGGTGATGATTTAACAGGGCTAGATTTTGTCCTTGCTGGTGGACATGGCGTGATTTCGGTCACTAACAATGTTGCCGCTGCGGCAATGGCCAAAATGATTCAATTGGCGCGCGCCGGTGAAGCAGATCAAGCGCATGCAATCAACGAGACGCTGATCCCTTTACATCGTCACCTTTTTGACGAAGCCAATCCGATCCCTGTGAAGTGGGCAGTCCGAGAAATGGGATTGATTGCGGATGGCCATCTTCGTCTGCCATTAACCGAATTAAGCGAGCATTTGCGTCCCGATGTCCGAGAGGCCATGCAGGTTGCGGGTGTTGTTTAAGCCGTTGGAGTGTCAATGAAACCAGTATTTAAGCTCGGCCTTTGTGCATCATGGTTACCGGGCTGGTGGCCTGTAGTGGTGGCGCCGAGCAACGCCGTCAAGCCAAAGATGATTTTAGCTACTTGCAAACGACCCCGCTGTCGCAGTGGCAAACCTTGCCGGATCAAGCGCCTTACTTTTCCACCAATTATCAGATCCCTGAGCAAGACTTTAAGGGCGAAATCGGCAAAAATGTCGATATTCGTCCGCCGCGTCAAGTGCTTGATTTAGTGCCAGGGGCGCGTATTGAGCGTGACAGTCGTGGAATAACCGTCGCGGTTGCCAATGAGCAGCAGCTTACCCAATTATGGGAAACCGTTGAACGTCTGGCGAACGATAAGACCATTCCTGTTGAGACACAAGCCGCAGATCAAATTGACACCGGCTGGATCGCTTGGGAAAAAGAAGACAGTGCTCATCAGGCTCGGTTCCGCCTATCACGACTCGAACAAGGGCGGCGATTTGCACTGGGCGTCAATATGATTGATTCACGCGCCAAGGCCAGTGATGAACCTTTGACGCCGGCAGAGCAGGAACGCTATAACACCTTAATGACCAATCTGATTACGGTGAGCCATGATGCAGCACTACGTGCAGAGGCGCGCCGTTTAGCTGCGCAACGTCAGTCAGATATTCCGATGAGTTTTGGTACTGATCGAAGTGGCTTGCCAGTGATTATTGCGCGTGCTCCGTATGATGTCGTATGGGAAAAACTTCCTGAGATGATTAAACCGCTCGGATTTACGGTAGAAAGCCGCAACCAATCGCAAGGTACGGTGAAAACGCGTCACGTTGCGCCGAATGATGAGCGTTGGCAAGCCCTTGGGGTTGAACCTATCTCGCTGCCGGACAATAGCTACACACTATTGTTAGGGGATTTAGGCAACCGCACCTCAATAAATGTGACCGACAGTGATGGAAAGCCGGTTAAAAAAGCAACGTTAGAAGCGCTTAGCCCAGCGTTGAAAGCGGCCATTGCACAGCTTAGCCAGGCCACATCGCAGTAATCTTATAGGGACGCCAGACAGCGTCCCTTATTTTTTAGCGCCTAATGGAGAGAATAGGTAATGGAAAAACGTGCTGAGTTGTATCGCGGTAAGGCAAAATCTGTTTATGCAACCGATGATGAAAACCGCTTTGTTCTGCACTTTCGCAATGACACCTCTGCGTTTGATGGTGAGCGTGTTGAGCAACTTGAGCGAAAAGGTGAAGTGAATAACAAGTTCAATCACTTCATCATGCAAAAGCTTGAGCAGGCAGGTATTCCCACCCAAATGGACCAACTGTTGTCCGATACCGAGTGCGTGGTGAAAAAGCTCGATATGATCCCGGTTGAGTGTGTGGTAAGAAACATTGCCGCGGGCTCACTTTGTCGCCGACTGGGCGTAGAAGAGGGCACAGCACTCACTCCACCCACTTTTGAGTTGTTTTTAAAAAACGATGCGCTGCATGATCCTATGGTCAATGAATCACTGTGTGAATCATTAGGGTTCGCGAGCCAAGCCCAATTAGCGACCATGAAGTCGCTGACGTATCAGGTTAACGATGTGCTTAAGGCGTTGTTTGCTGAGGGTGACTTATTGCTGGTGGACTACAAGCTGGAGTTTGGCGTTGACGTCAACGGTAATATTGTCCTTGGCGATGAGTTTAGCCAGATGGCTGTCGTTTGTGGGATGCCAACACGCGAGAAAAATTGGATAAAGACCGCTTCCGCCAAGGTCTAGGTGGTGTGGTAGAAGCTTATATCGAAGTAGCAAAGCGTATCGGCTTAGCCCTATAATTTTTTGGCTTAAAAAGCAAACGATTGCGTCGCGTGTGAAGACAATAGCACCGTGTAAATAAAATAGCGCCATGGATATGGCGCTATTTTTTATCGTCGCTCTTATCAGTAGGGAGGTCGGTATTATCGTTTGCGTCATCGTCAGACGCTGAACGTTGATGCTTATCAGGCTTGTCTTTGTATTTAAGCCCAAACTTGGCGTTGGCGGTGTATTTGAGCGCCATGATGTTACTCACGACCACGGCGACCACAATGGTAATAATCACATAAGGATTGGTTAGCCATTCCATCTTTCCACCTCGCATAAGTTGGTGACGTAAGTTGAATATATCCAATCTAATTGGCCGAGGATAGCGTCTTTCCCACAAATCGGCGCATGGGTGATCGCAGCCGCGAGCATATCCTGAGAGAAAGCGGATAACATTGACGCACTGGTGGCAATATGGCTGATATGCCATGGCTCTCTGGCAACCCGCCTTGGTATCTCGCATAAGGAAGAAAGAAACCAAATGCTGATACATTGGCATATAGCCAAGAGGAAAAGGCCGCTTGCGGGCCACTGTCGTATTCGGGTGGGGTTAAAGCCAGCGGCTGATCAGGGATAAGAGACTGCTTATCGTACACATCCATGTCTGTTCCCCAATGATGTCGACTGGCGCCGGGTAACGCCGACCAGCGTAAGATCGCGTGCACCCGTTCCTTGTCTGATAAGCGGGTTATATCCATAGGTTGGCTGTGAGCATCAAGGACAGGCAGATCGCCGTTAAATTTACCATTCCAGATCGCCAACTGACGTTCAAAAGCGCGATAACCACTGGCGACTCTCAACGCGAACCCAGCACGACTCGCTGCCTGTTGTAAGGCGACGACGTCAGATAACACTTCCTGATGCAAACAGGGCGCCCCAGGTTGCGCGTTCATTGGCTGAAGGCTGAAGCGTCTTGCCCAATCAACTGTGCTGCGCGTAGGCTCACGGTAGCGCCTTTTCCAACACTTTTTGGTACATGTCGGTCAGCTTTTCTAAGTCAGGAATACTCACACACTCATTGACCTTATGAATCGTGGCATTGACCGGACCCAGCTCAATCACTTGAGCGCCCATCTGGGCGATAAAACGACCATCAGAGGTGCCACCGGTTGTCAGTAATTGCGGCGTTTGATGATTCACCTCTTCAACCGCGGCCACAACTGCATCAAGCAAGGTACCTTCATCGGTCAAAAACGGGTCGCCACTGTGGTCCATTCTAAGGTGTAGTCGAGCCCGTGCGCGTCCAAAATAGAATAAACTCGCTGTTTGATGGTTTCACTATCTAGCTCGGTACTAAAGCGGAAGTTAAATTGCGCATGACACTCACCCGGGACCACATTGGCTGCGCCGGTACCTGCCTCAATATTTGGGATTTGAAAGCTTGTCGGTGGGAAAAAAGCATTGCCATTATCCCACACTGTTTGCACTAACTCTGTTAGCGCTGGCATGGCCTGATGGACAGGATTACTTGCAAGGTGCGGATAGGCGACATGGCCTTGTACTCCTTTAACGTACAAATCGCCAGTGATGGATCCGCGACGACCGTTTTTGACCACATCACCGACGTGATTCGTACTTGAGGGTTCACCGACAATACACATGTCGATTTTCTCATTTCGAGCCATCAGCGTATCGACGACACGGGTGGTGCCATTAATAAAGGGTCCTTCTTCATCCGACGTGATCAGAAACGCGAGTGAACCCGAGTGGTCTGGATGCTCGGCAATAAAGCGCTCAACAGCGACAACCATGGCGGCGAGTGAGCCCTTCATGTCCGCGGCGCCACGTCCATGAAGGTGATCGTCAATGACAGTGGCTTCAAATGGCGGCGTATGCCATTGATCGCGCGGGCCAGCGGGGACGACATCGGTGTGGCCCGCAAACGTGAAGAGCGGCCCATCAGTGCCCCGTCGCGCCCAAAGGTTGGTGGTATCGTCAAACACCATGGTTTCAATCGTAAAGCCCAGGGCTTCTAATCGAGCAATCATTTGAGCTTGGCAACCCGCGTCTTCCGGTGTGACCGACTCACGATTGATCAAGTCTTTTGCCAAAGCCAGCGTAGCAGTATCAGTCATTGGAGTTTCCTTACAGCAACAGTAAATAAGTGCTTACATTACGCGAAAATCTCAGCGTATTGGCTCTCTTTAAAGCCAAGATAGTAGTTTCCTTTGTGTACGAGTAAAGGGCGTTTAATGATCGCTGGATTGTCTAACATGATCGCAATCGCACGGGGTTGGTCTAAGCTGGCTTTTTGTTCGTCACTTAGCTGGCGATAAGTGGTGCCACGCTTGTTAATCAAAGGCTCCCACCCTAATTCGGCAACAAAGGTCTGTAACATCTCGGCATCTAACCCCGTCTTGCGGTAATCGTGATACTGATAGTTAATGCCTTGGTTATCCAACCATTTAAGGGCTTTTTTTAGGGTGTCGCAGTTTTTAATGCCAAATACAGTTGTCATGGTCGTTATCATCATTATTTACGGACAATTAAGAGTGACATCGCTCAACATCGAACGCAATAGTGGGGAAGGGGCCGTTTGGCGATGCGATAAGGGATGAAGCGTGTGAAATGTGCCACTAAATGAGTCTGCAGCACGTCGATTTGATGGCCTTTTGATCAAGCGCAAAGCCTCTTCGCAGGCGGCATGAATAATGGGAACATTCGTAACTGTTGGAGGTTCATATGGAACTAAACCCGGTATTCGCCCGGCGTCTCTATCTTGCCGTGTTGGTAGAAGAAATGGAACGCCCAAATGTGCCACGCCTTATCGAGGCGACAGGCTGGCCCCGTCGTACGATCCAAGATGTATTGAAATCACTGTCTGGCTCGGTATCGATATGACTTTTATCCAAGATGGAAAGCGTCATAACGATGGTTACTACCAGCTTAAAGACTGGGGACCGTTCCGCCGTGATTGGGTCGAAGGTAAAAAGCGCGATATTCGCTCTTATATCAACTAGCTGCTCGTTTAAGGCGTGATAAGCTCAGCGTCGGTTAAACGTTGGCGAATGACCTCGGCACGTTGACGGTTGGCGCCAAAGTCATAGTAGCCAATCCGAGATGCGGAGCGAAGGGCGATCTGGTTGCCCTCAAGCGAGACTTCAACATCATCCACAAAGCGCAGCACCTTAGTGGTGAAGCGTAAGTGTACGTAATTATCTTGCGAGGTGACGACCTCAGCACGCGGCATGGCGGCGATATGAGTGACAATGGCTGAAAACGTCACGTTGTCGTTGGCGATATAAAGCGGTGCCAGCTGGAATTTTTCTCGGGTATCTGCCGTGGACACACAGTTGGGACTATCGCCACAGGCCGTCACTGGCGGATGTTTAGCCATCGTTTCTCCTTTGCTGCAGCCAGCCAAAGTGATGATCCCTATAACCGTTATCAGTCGCTTCCACATTACGCCCTCACCAATATATAGCCAATGAACCCTATCCAGCTTATCACAAGTAAAAGCCATGGGAGACTGCTGTAGCTTTTATCTAACCCAGGTTCAGCGGGGGTAAGGATCATCGACCGGGGCTTGAGATGCTTTTACAGGCGCGGCGCTTGATGGTTTATTTTGTTGTTTTTTCCGTGCTTTATCCTGCTCGCGTGCTTTTGCTTTTTGTTCCTTTTTATATTGGGCAATCCCTTTTTCAATCCCTTGTGCAATCAGTTTGGTCTGCGCTTTTGTTTGTCCCGGTTTTTGTGTGGCTTTCGCAACGCGCATAGCGTCTTGTTGCGTTTCTGGCGAAATCGTCGCGTTGGCTTTGGCTTTGGCCATAAGGCTCCATGTAACGCTTAATAAATAACTCCAGCCAAGGATAACAAATTTTACTTTTAGGCTTGCAGTTTTTATTGCATGTCGCCATGGTAAATATGTGACTTCTCAATCAATAAGCTTATGGATACATTTCATCACTTTGACGACAAAGGGTATATCAAGGCACCGCAGATTGCCGTGTTGTGTTTACTGTTATTAAGCCGCGCGTGGTGGCTATTGGCAATGGCTGGCGTGAGTCGAGAGCAGGGTAGTGAGTTGCTCGCGCTGGTTTATCCTGAGTTATCGGCGTTTTATATAAGCTTGGCAATTGGCGTGGTGCCGCTCGGGTTGTTGTTATTAGTCGGTAACTGCGACAGAGCGCCTGAATGGCTAAGACAACACTGGCACATTGGCTATTGGTGGGTTTGGCTATTATGGCTATGGGAAGCTTATCAAGTCTGGCAAACGTTCATCGTCACTGGGGGCAGTTTGATTGGCTGCTTGCTTTACACGGCCTTTGGCTGGCTTGGGCAAGCCTTTATTGGGCAAGAAGCCGACGCGTCAAACACTTCTTTTTTCAGTTTACGAGTGATGGCCGAGCGATGGCTTAAAAAAAACGCAGCCAATTGGCTGCGTTTGTCTAAACCAGAGACGGTTCATTACTTGGTGACGCGTAATACTGGGGTTTCACCCACAGTGACGGCACCTGATAGTTTGGTCAACTCTTTGATCTCATCCATATTCGAGATCACAACAGGTGTCAGTGTTGATTTCGCTTTCTCTTCGAGTGTCGCTAAATCAAATTCAATCACGGTATCACCGGCTTTAACCGTTTGACCTTCTTCGGCAATGCGCTTGAAGCCTTCGCCTTTCAGCTCGACGGTGTCGATACCAAAGTGAACAAAAAGCTCGACGCCATCGTCTGACTCAATTGAGAAAGCGTGGTTGGTTTCGAAAATCTTACCGATAGTGCCGTTTACTGGCGCTACCATTTTGTCACCAGATGGCTTAATCGCAACACCATCACCGACGATTTTCTCAGCAAACACAACGTCAGGCACGTCTTCGATGTTGACGATCTCACCCGACAATGGGGCGATAATTTCAATAGCACTAGCGTCGTTGCTGTCTTCAGACACCAACTTCTTCAGTTTGTCGAACAGACCCATAGTGTTGCTCCTAAGCAGTAATTCTTTGCTGATTGTATATTAGCAAGCGGTTTTTTCCGCAATAAATTTTTCGACATAGGCCTCGATTTCTGCCGCAGTTGGCAAAGTGAGCGCTGTGTCGGCCATCGCTTTCACATCAGCAAAGTTGGCATTACGGATAATCTTCTTGATGCGAGGGATAGAAATGGCACTCATGCTGAACTCATCCAAACCCATTCCCATCAATAGTAACGTTGCTTTCTCATCACCTGCAAGCTCTCCGCACATCCCCGTCCATTTTCCTTCAGCATGTGAGGCATCAATCACTTGCTTGATAACCGTTAGTACTGCAGGAGACAGTGGATTGTACAGGTGCGAAATAAGCTCATTACCACGATCGACCGCTAAGGTGTATTGGGTCAAATCGTTAGTGCCGATGCTGAAAAATTCCACTTCTTTAGCGAGGTGGTGAGCGATTGCAGCCGCGGCCGGTGTCTCAACCATTACGCCGATTTCAAGATCAGCATCAAAGTCGAGGCCTTCTTGGCGTAGCTCTGCTTTGTAGGTTTCAATCGCTTCTTTTAGCTCGCGGATTTCTTCGACAGAAATAATCATCGGGAACATGACACGAATTTTACCGTGTGCCGATGCACGTAGAATCGCACGTAGCTGATCGCGGAGAATTTCGCGACGGTCAAGACTGATACGGACGGCTCGCCAGCCAAGATGGTTCATTTCTTCAGGCAGGTCCATATAAGGCAGATCTTTGTCACCGCCAATGTCCATGGTGCGAATGATCACTGGGTGACCATCAATCGCTTTTGCGACCGCCTTATACGCTTGATATTGCTCTTCTTCAGTGGGGAGCGAGTCACGGTCCATGAACAAGAACTCAGTGCGATAAAGACCCACACCTTCACCACCGTTACGGTTCACACCGTCACAGTCTTTTACTGTGCCCACGTTGCCGCACACTTCGACTTGGTGGCCGTCTAATGTGATAGCAGGCAAGTCTTTGAGCTTCGCGAGCTCGGCTTTTTCCGCGATGTGTTGATCACGAATCGCTTTAAACTTGTTGAGCTCTTCGTCAGAAGGATTAACGACAATTTGGTTGTTAATCGCATCAAGCACCAACATGTCACCGTTTTTAACATTGGCGGTGGCGTTGTTAGTGCCCACAATCGCTGGAAGCTCTAACGAGCGTGCCATGATCGACGAGTGCGAGGTGCGACCACCGATATCGGTGATAAAACCGAGCACATAATTCAGGTCAACCTGTGCTGTTTCTGAAGGCGTCAGATCATTCGCAACCAGGATCACTTCTTCGTTGATCGCGCTCAGAGACACCATGTTGATGCCGAGTGCGTTTTTAACAAAACGAGAACCAATATCACGGATATCTGCCGCACGCTCTTTCAGATAATCATCATCCAGAGATTCAAGCGTCACCGCCTGCTCTTCAATCACAGCGTAAATCGCATGATCTGCAGTGGCATGGTTAGATTTGATGAAGCTGACAATCTCGTCTTCCAGCTCTTCATCTTCTAGCAGCATGATGTGACCTTCGAAGATCGCTTCTTTCTCTTCGCCGAAGGTTTCCCTTGCTTTGTCTTTGATCGCTTCGAGTTGCGTCTTAGACTGTTCGCGAGCATCCAATACGCGCTGAATTTCTTTTTCAATTCGAGACGCATCAATCTTATCTTTATTGATGACAACGTCTTCTTCTTGCAACAGCAGTGCTTTACCAAAAGCAATACCAGGTGATGCCAGGATGCCTGAAATCATAGCTTTACCTTACGTTTATCCAACTTAAAACCGATAGAAAAAGAGCCGGATTACTCCAGCTCGTCCATCAGTTTTACCAGGTGATCAACGGCTTGTTGTGCTTGCGCACCTTCAGCAGAGATAGTCACCTTGGTGCCTTTGGTCAAGCCAAGGGTTTGCAGTTTAAATAGGCTTTTCGCGCTCGCGCTCTTACCGTTTGACTCAACAGTGATGTCAGCGTCATAGCTTTTTGCTTCTTTGACGAACTGCGCCGCTGGACGAGTGTGTAGGCCGTTTTCTGCACTAATTTCAACTTGCTTCTGATACATGATTCACCCCGTTTCTGTATTTTTTTAAATCTATGTATTAAATATAAGGTTAGCTTAACCGCTAACGGGCGATTTCGCTATCCGTTGACGCTAACCTAACCAAGAAATCGACCAGATAGCTTAATCCATGTCAATTTCATGTCATCTTTCTCTCATTTTTGACCTTCCACTCACTCGCCTCAAGGGCTTTTATTTTGATGCGGAAAATAAAAATATTGCTGTGTTTTACTAAAGCTTAATATAAAAATCAAACAAAAAAGGCCCAATTTGGGCCTTTGTTGTGGGAAGAAACCAGTTGAAGATTGCTAACCTGCTGTTACTGCTCTGTTTCCAGCTCAGTGAACATGCCAGCAAATAGTGGCGAACTGAGATAACGCTCGGCGGCACTTGGTAAAATTGTGACAATCGTCTTATTCGCAAACTCGGGGAGCTCGGCAATTTTGTTCGCGGCG
Source organism: Salinivibrio costicola subsp. costicola ATCC 33508 = LMG 11651 (assembly GCA_000565345.1). Lineage (GTDB taxonomy): Bacteria > Pseudomonadota > Gammaproteobacteria > Enterobacterales > Vibrionaceae > Salinivibrio > Salinivibrio costicola. The sequence goes on from AQOF01000023.1 coordinate 58,952, forward strand.
ACAACGGCTGCGCCTGATGAGATCCCACCTAGGATACCTTCTTCTTCCATCAAACGGCGTGCCATGGCAATCGCTTCATCTGAGCTCACAGAAACGACCTGATCAACTAACTTGATATCCAAGTTTTTTGGGACAAAGCCGGCGCCGATGCCTGAATTTTATGAGGGGCCGGTTGTACGTCTTGACCAGCAATAGTTTGAGCAATCACGGGTGACTCCGCGGGCTCCACTGCGACGGTGGTAATGGCTTTCCCTTGCGTGTTTTTGATATAGCGGCTCACACCGGTCAGTGTCCCGCCGGTGCCGACACCGGCAACAAACACATCGATTTCACCGTCAGTATCTTCCCAGATCTCAGGGCCTGTGGTCTTTTCGTGAATTTCTGGGTTGGCTGGGTTGTCGAACTGCTGGAGCATAAGATATTTACCAGGCGCTTGCGCCATGATTTCCTCTGCTTTCGCAATTGCGCCTTTCATCCCTTTAGGCGCTTCGGTGAGCACCAATGTCGCGCCCATCGCTTTAAGTAGCTTACGACGCTCAAGGCTCATCGACTCTGGCATGGTAAGCGTCAATTTATACCCGCGTGCTGCGGCAACATAAGCCAGCGCAACCCCGGTATTACCACTCGTAGGTTCAATCAGCTCAATGCCTGGTTTCAGGGTGCCTTTTTTTTCCGCATCCCAGATCATGTTGGCACCGATGCGGCACTTCACACTAAAGCTTGGGTTACGTGCTTCTACTTTTGCTAACACATTCGGCTTAGCAACACGGTTTAGGCGTACCAGTGGGGTATGGCCAATTGTTTGCGTATTGTCTTCGTAAATCTTGCCCATTGTATCGTTCCTTCATGACACCGATTTAAATCACTGCTCCAAGCATATCGCTAATGCCTGTTTTTGAAAGGATCGGTTGGTTATATCTTATTGTGAGTGTGAAAGCGTAAGAGGCGCTAATTACGCCCCAACTGCTCTTTATGGCGATCGACCCACATGGCGGTTGCACCACATACTGCGGCAGGCATGACGATGAGATTCAGTAAAGGTGTCATCGTAAACAACATGACGACTGCGCCAAAGCTCAACGAGGTGCCTCGCTGTTGTTTGAGAGTATCGCGCATGGTTGGGAAAGCGACCTTATGGTTATCGAACGGGTAGTCGCAATACTGAATGGCCATCATCCAAGCGCTAAATAAAAACCAAAGCACAGGGCCTAAGGTTTGGCCAATGGCGGGGATCCAAAGCAATAACAATAATCCGAGTGCTTTGGGTATGTAATAGGTTAGCTTTTGCCACTCGCGCTTCATAACACGCGGTACATCCTTGATAAGTCCCGTGATCCCATCGTCGGGCGCGGGGGCACCGGTGAGTTTCGCTTCCAGATGCTCAGACAATAAGCCGTTGAATGGCGCCGCAATCCAGTTAGCGAGAGTACTGAATGCGTAGGAGAACACCACTAAAATCGCAATCACGACCAAAGGCCAAATCACAAACGAGAGCCAGGATAACCACTCAGGTAGCATAGCCATCCAGTGATCGAGCCATTCACTAAATTGTGAGAGTAAATAGATAAACGCCCCGCCGAGTAGCAGCACATTCACGAGGATCGGAATGATCACAAAGCGGCGTAATCCGGGGGTCATCATTAATGAAAACCCCTGAAAAAGGTAGCCCGCGCCGCTTTGAGGGCGAGGGCGTGTCGCGTTGTTCATTGTTTCTCCTTGATGGTTTACGGTATCGACAGACGGTTTGCGGTTATAGTATGGGGGGAGCCATGGCGATGACAATGACCCCATAATGGGAAAGTTTACGGATTTGTGTGTCTCGATTCGTTAAATTCTTCCCAACTTTTGATACAGTTAACTAAGTTGACCATTAACGCATTGCGTCAGCCATCGGGCCCCGCTTATGATTCCACTAACGTTTGCAAAGCTGTCGGCGTTGTGACATAAGCTAATCAAAACGCTGAACATAGATAGATTTGAGAATCAATGATGCAGGAATTGCGCCTTGTACTGATTGTTTTGGGAGCATTAGCAATTGCAGCTTTGCTTTTGCATGGTCTCTGGACAAACAAGAAAGAAAAGACGACCAAGTTCGGCGAAAAGCCCTTGGGAAAACTGGAAGACGATAACGACGCGCAAAAGTTTGACCAAGACGGTATTGGTGCGGTGAGAGTGGTCAGCAATACTAAGCATGGCAATGAAAAGCCCGCGCGTCAGGAGCCTGCTGTCAGCTTCGGCGACAAGCCTGATGTTGATCCTCTATTTGCCGGTGACACTCAGGTGGCGTCTGACTCAGAACAAACGCTTTACCCGTCAATGTCGGCAACCGATGATGATCCTAGCTTTGCCTCTGCGTCGGTTGCCTCCAATGATGGCGACGAGACAGGAGAGACAGAAACTGCCAATATCGCCTCCGCGCAACCAGAAGCGGAAACAATGCATACCGACGAGGCGACTCAAGCTGAGGTTGATGAGCATGAAAGCCACGAGCGTGCGTCAGAAAAAACGGCAACCCAAGCCGATGAGCCCGACGATACCGAAGTATTAGTCTTACACGTGCATGCCAATAATAATGCGGTATTTAGTGGTTTGGACTTAATTCCGACCCTTGAGCAATATGGACTGCGCTTTGGTGATATGGGGATTTATCATCGTCATTCAGACTTATCTAGCAGTGGTAAGGTTCTATTCAGCGTCGCGAATATGGTCAAGCCCGGCACCTTTGATGTGAGTCACTCAGAGAGCTTTGAAACGCCAGGGATCAGCTTTTTTATGACGCTACCTTGCTACGGTGAGCCAGAGCAAAACTTTAAATTGATGCTGCAAACGGCACAACAAATTGCGGATGAGTTGGGTGGATTGGTATTAGATGATGCCCGCTCAATGATGACACCATCACGCCTTGATGAATACCGTGAGCGAGTGAAAGCCTTCAACGCCTCGTAACGCGCTTAACACCGATTGATGATTGCTTAGACGGACAGCGGGACATGGCTCCCGCTGTTGGCGATTTATCGATATACTTGTCTGCAACTCTGCTGATACGACGAACCAAACCATGGCTTACAGTAAACAACAACTTGATGACATTAAGCATCAGCTCAACTATCACGCCTACCGTTATTACGTTGAAGACAGTCCTGAGCTGCCCGATGCCGAATACGATCGTTTGATGCAAACGTTGCTGGCCATTGAAGCTGAGCATCCTGAATGGGTGACGTCAGATTCGCCTAGCCAGCGTGTAGGCGGCGCGCCACTGAGCGCTTTTGAAACCGTTACCCATGAGCTGGCGATGTTGTCGCTTGGTAACGCGTTCAGTGATGATGATCTCGTCGATTTTGAGCGCCGAGTCAAAGACAGACTCGGTAACACTGAACCCGTCACCTATACCTGTGAACCAAAGCTTGATGGCTTGGCTGTCAGCCTGATTTATGAAAACGGTGTATTGGTGCAGGCCGCGACGCGAGGCGATGGGACCACGGGCGAGAACATTACTCACAATGTAAAAACGATTCGCAATGTCCCATTGACCTTGCAAGCAGGGGATTGGCCTGAGCGTTTAGAAGTGCGTGGCGAAGTGTTTATGCCGAAAGCAGGCTTTGAAGCGCTTAATGAGGCAGCGTTAAAGGGTGGCGATAAAACCTTCGCTAACCCAAGGAACGCTGCGGCGGGTAGCCTGCGTCAACTTGACTCGAAAGTCGCCGCCAATCGACCGCTGAGCTTTTATGCTTATGCGGTGGGCGTGATGTCGACACCGTTCGGAGAAGGGCAGAGCGAGCGCTTAAATAGGCTTAAAAAATGGGGGCTTGCCCTGAGCCCAGAAGTAAAACAAGTGTCGGGGCTTGAGGGCGTTAAAGCTACTACCAAGATATTTTGGCCCGCCGTGATGATCTGCCCTATGAAATTGATGGGGTGGTGATCAAAGTGGACAAGATAGCCAGCCAAGAAACGCTCGGATTTGTTGCACGGGCACCACGCTGGGCGATTGCCTATAAATTTCCGGCACAAGAAGAAATCACCCGCCTCAACGATGTTGAATTTCAAGTTGGCCGCACGGGCGCTATCACCCCAGTGGCGAAGCTTGAACCTGTTTTTGTCGGGGGCGTGACGGTGAGCAACGCGACCTTACATAACGGTGATGAAATAGAACGTTTAGGCGTGCACATTGGCGATACTGTGGTCATTCGCCGTGCGGGTGACGTGATCCCACAAGTGGTTGGTGTCGTGGAAAGCCGGCGTCCGGCGCAGGCGAAACCGATTGTGTTTCCCGACGCCTGTCCGGTCTGTGAGTCAGCCGTGACCCGCATTGAGGGTGAAGCGGTCGCACGCTGCACCGGCGGGCTTATTTGTCTGGCTCAGCGTAAAGAAGCGATCAAACACTTTGCCTCACGCAAGGCAATGGATATTGACGGCCTAGGCGATAAAATTGTCGAGCAGTTAATTGAAAAAGAGCTGATTGAAACGCCTGCCGATCTCTTCACTTTAACCCCAGGGCGTGTGACTCAACTAGATCGAATGGGGCCGAAATCGGCGCAAAATTTGGTTGATGCGTTAGAAAAAGCCAAAGCGACGACGTTATCACGCTTTATCTATGCGCTTGGGATCCGAGAAGTCGGTGAAGCCACTGCGCAAAATCTTGCCCTGCATTTTAAAACCTTAGACGCTCTGCGAGCAGCGGATGAAGAAGCACTGATTGCGGTGCCTGATGTGGGCGCCATTGTCGCGGGCCATATCGTTCGCTTTTTTGCTGAGCCACATAACCAAGCGGTTTTAGATGCGCTGCTCAACACCGGCATTCACTGGCTAGCGGTGAGTGCGCCATCAGACGAACAGGCACAACCGCTGGCGGGGAAAACCATTGTGCTGACCGGTACGCTATCGCAAATGTCACGCACCGATGCCAAAACGGCGTTACAGGCACTGGGCGCGAAAGTGACCGGCAGTGTCTCGGCAAAAACCGATATGTTGATCGCCGGTGAAGCGGCTGGCTCTAAACTGACGAAAGCACAAGATCTTGGCGTAACAGTCCTCGACGAAGACGCGATGATCGCCTTAATCAACCAGTAGTTTACATGGCCATGTGCAGCCTCTGCACATGGCCTGATTGTGGAATTTACCTGGACTGGTAAACTAACCGTTACTCATCATTCTCAGCACTGGGATAGGGATCCTAATGACTATCAAAACCCGCTTTGCCCCCAGCCCAACCGGCTTTTTGCACGTGGGCGGTGCACGTACCGCACTGTATTCTTGGTTAGCAGCACGCAGCCAAGGCGGTCAATTTGTCTTGCGAATTGAAGATACTGATATCGAACGTTCAACCCAAGAAGCGGTTGATGCTATTTTAACCGGCATGGAATGGTTAGGTCTTGATTGGGATGAAGGGCCGTACTACCAAACCAAGCGCTTTGATCGTTATAACGAATTAGTCGATCAGTTGCTGGCCGAAGACAAAGCCTACAAGTGTTATGCGCCCAAAGATCTTTTGGACACCATTCGTGAAGAGCAAAAAGCGAATGGCTTAAAGGCACGTTACGATGCTAATCACCCCAAAGTGGTTGAAGCAAACAGCCAAGCCAAGGCGGATGACCCGCATGTGATCCGTTTCCGCAACCCGAAAGAGGGTAAGGTTGTTTTTGACGATAAAATTCGTGGTCGTATTGAGATTGCCAACAGCGAGCTTGACGATCTGATTATTCGTCGAACGGATGGCAGCCCAACTTACAACTTCTGCGTCGTCGTGGATGATTGGGACATGGGGATCACCCAAGTTGTCCGCGGTGAAGATCACATTAACAACACGCCGCGCCAGATTAATATCTACGAGGCACTGGGCGCGCCCGTTCCTGAGTTTGCTCATTGCTCGATGATTCTAGGCGACGATGGCGCCAAGCTATCTAAACGCCACGGTGCGGTCAGCGTCATGCAGTACCGTGATCAAGGCTTTTTGCCGCAAGCGTTGCGTAACTACCTTGTGCGTCTTGGTTGGTCGCACGGTGACCAAGAGATATTTTCAATGGAAGAAATGATTGAATTTTTCTCATTGGGAGCGATCAGCAAGTCGGCGTCAGCGTTCAATACGGAGAAACTGCATTGGTTGAACAACCATTACATTAAGCATGGTGATCCGGACGAGGTCGCTAAGCACTTGCAGTGGCATCTTGATCAACAACAGATTGACGCTAGCCAAGGCCCTGCCTTGACAGACGTCATTGGATTGGTTGGCGAGCGCTGCAACACCTTGGTGGAATTAGCCGCACAAAGCCGTTACTTCTACCAAGACTTTGATGAAATAGACGCGACCGCCGCGAAAAAACATCTGCGTCCCGTCGCTTTAGCGCCGTTGCAAGTGGCAAAAGGCAAGATTGAAGCGCTGGATGATTGGACGGTTGATGCCCTGAAAGCGGTGATTGCCGATACGTGTGCAGAGCTAGACGTTGGTATGGGTAAAGTCGGCATGCCATTGCGTGTTGCAGTCACGGGTGGCGGTCAATCCCCATCTGTTGATGCGGTGATGCACCTGATTGGTAAAGATCGGGTAGTTGCCCGCATCGACCAAGCGATCAAGCTGGTTGAAGCGCGCGCAGCACAAAGCTAAATCCGGTTATCTTGAAGACTAGGTACGTTAGTCTGATGACAAAAGATAAGGGCGCTGAATGTCAGCGCCCTTTTTAATGGATGAAGGTTGGGGGATTAGTGCTTTTCTTCTTCCATTTGCGCACTGTCAACAATATGGTTTTCGCCCATTTGGCGCGGGAGTACCAAGTTGAGCACAATCGCTACCACACCACACAGGCTAATACCTTGCAGGCTAAAATCGCCAATGCCAAACGCCATGCCGCCGATACCAAATACCAAGGTGACACCAACAATGGCAAGGTTACGCGAATCATGTAGGTCGACTTGATTACGAATTAACGTATTGAGCCCGACGGTCGCAATAGAGCCAAACAGCAAGATCATAATCCCGCCCATCACTGGTAAAGGAATGGTAAGCAGCATTGCCCCGAGCTTACCCACAAAGGCGAGTACGATGGCAGTGACCGCCGCATAGGTCATGATTTTGGGGTTAAACGCTTTGGTCAGCATTACCGCGCCCGTCACTTCACTATACGTGGTATTGGGTGGCGCGCCGAACAGTGAAGCGGCAATGGTTGCGGCACCATCACCGGCCATCGTGCGGTGTAGGCCTGGCTTTTTCAGGTAGTCTTTACGGGTGACATTAGAAATGGCCAGCATATCGCCTACGTGCTCAACGGCAGGCGCGATGGCGACAGGATCATAAATAAGATGGCATTGATGTTAAACTCTGGGAGGGTAAAAGCAGGCATCATCAACCAGCTCGCATTCGCAACTTGAGTAAAGTCAACAATACCAACGACGAGGCTGGCAACATAGCCCACCACAATCCCTGCCATAATCGGGACTAATTTAAAAAAGCCTTTCGCAAAGACACTCACTGCAATGGTCGTGAGCAATGACAGCAAAGAGATCCAGATAGCCATGTCCCCCGCAATTAACTGCTCACTCCCATCGCCGGTTTTACCGAGTGCCATATTCACGGCGGTGGGAGCCAACCCAAGGCCGATAACCATAATCACAGGGCCAACTACAACCGGTGGCAGGAGCTTGTGAATAATATCCACGCCTTTAATCCGAATGATGCGCCCATCAATAAATAGATCACACCGGCTGCCATTAGTCCACCCATGGTGGCGGGAATACCAAAATTGTTGACGCCGTACAAAATGGGAGCAATAAAAGCGAAGGAAGAGGCAAGGAAGATAGGGACGGAGCGGCGGGTGATGACTTGGAATATCAGGGTACCGATCCCGGCCCCAAAAAGTGCGACGTTCGGGTCGAGCCCGGTTAACAGTGGCACTAACACCAAGGCACCAAATGCGACGAACAGCATTTGTGCCCCTTGTAAAACTTGCAACATAATCTCACCTCCAAAAAAAATCGCGCAATGCTAGCACAAAGCGTTTATGTGATTCCCATCATGTTTTTAAATGTGAGATCGGTAGCAAATAAATGATGTAACGGATTTCATTTTAATCCATATGCAAACATAGTCAGCCTCATGATCGCTTGCTCGCCTTGATGGCATCGAATTAATGGTGTTTGCTGGTGGTACGACCCCCTTTGTCCTCTCTTTTTTACAATTGAGGATTGCTGAACCTAGCGCTATCCGCTTATGATCGCTGGACGCCCATTTATCCATGTGGAAAAACTATGAATCGATTTTTGTTGGCCCTTATTGCCTGTGTTTGGTTGCCAAGTGCGATGGCAAGCCCCCTTTATCATGCCAGTATCCCGCTGGATAATGGCGCGCAAACCTCACAACAAGCGGCAAAAAAACAAGCGCTGATCGCGGTACTGACTAAAGTCTCGGGACAACGCGAGGTGTCGGATAATCCTGCGGTCGAGCAAGCGCAGCAAGATGTTGATGGTTTCATCTCTCAGCTCGGATATGGAGAAAGCAAGGATCAATCTGATGGTGCCGCACAGCGAACACTCGAAGTCGGGTTTGATAGTCAAAAAATTCGCGCCGTGCTGCGCCAGGCAGGGTTGCCTTATGGGGGAGTCCTCGCCCAGCAGTATTAGTGTGGCTTGTCGATGACCGTGATGGCGACCGGCAAATTATTTGGGAGCAAAGTGGGCGTCCTGTGATTGACCAACTACGTGATGCAGCGGCCATACGCGGCCTACCGGTGTTAATTCCGGTGGGTGACTTTGATGATTTGATGGCGATCTCTAGCAGTGATCTGTGGGGCGGCTTTATTGATCCTGTTGAGCAAGCCAGTCAGCGCTACCAGCCCGATGGCATTGTGATCGGAAAGTTGACTGAGCAAGGGATCCGTTGGCAATTCTTCCCCGATACCAGTGACATGCAATCAGATCAAACTCGCGGGCAAGCCAATAATGCCCAAGCCATGATTGATACTATTGCTGATTACTATGCCGAGCAAACTGGTGTGGTACTCGATAACGATGATGAGCGTGCATCGCTTCAAATTGCCATTGCAGGCATGGATAACGGCGATGACTATGTCGATCTTGAGCGCACATTAGCGGGGTTAAATGCGCTACAACAGGTGCACTTAGCAGAATTAAACGATGATACCCTGATTTTCGATGTACGTTTAGCGGCCTCTCAACAAGCACTAATCAACGAGCTCACCGCCAATCGACATATTCGCTTGATGACGCCTCAAGAGCGTGAGGCACGTACGATGGCACCCGCTGAAGAGCAAGACAGCACAATGTCAGAGGACAAGAGTGAGACTGCTGTATCCGACACTGATAGTGACAAGCAGACAACCGAGTTGTTGTTTGCTACCCCAGCACTGACGGATAGCCGCGATGCCGATTCAACCGACAATCAACGCCTGTGGTTTGTGTGGACGTCTTAATCTGACCTGAAAAGCAATAGTTAAACCTAAAGGCTAGCGACGACCGCTAGCCTTTTTGTGGATAAGTAGCACGACGCCAAGCAATCAGGCTCACCAGGCCACTGATAACAATCCACATCCAAAGCGGTCCGTTTCCCCATTGACGGTAGGGTGTCAGCCCCTGTGTTTGAGTAATTTGTGTGGTTAAAACTTGCGTCTCAAATTGTGGCAATGAGGCGTCAATCTGACCGCGCTCATCGACTAAAGCCGTCACCCCGTTATTGGTGGCTCGGATCACGGGTAAGCCGAACTCGAGCGCGCGCATACGCGCAATTTCTAGATGTTGCCAAGGCCCAATAGAGCGCCCAAACCAGGCGTCATTCGAGAGGGTAATAATGGCGTCGCTACTGGCGGTGAGGTTTTCACGGATTTGCGCGGGAAACGCAATTTCATAACACAGGGCGGTAATGTATTCCCAGCCGTTCGCAGGCAAAGCCGGTTGAATCGCTTCGCCTGGAGAAAATGACGACATGGGCAGATTAAAAATCGGCGCCAAAGGACGAAGCAGTGACTCAAACGGCACAAACTCGCCAAAGGGGAGTAAGTGATGTTTGCTGTACTGGGCGGGTGCTGGATACTGATAGCGCGGCGTTTTTGCACCGAGCGCGAGCACATTATTAAAATAGGTGCCATCCTCACGCTGATCGAGCGCCCCCGTGATCACCGTGGTTTGATTGTGCTTGCCCGCTTGGTCCAGCTGCGAAAAAAAGCGGGGAAGATCTCGCTCTAATGCGGGAATGGCGGCTTCTGGCCAAATCACCACGTCACTGTCCCAATGTTGACGGGTTAAATCCAGATACTTCATCAAGGTTGGCCAGCGTTGGTCGGCGCGCCACTTGAGTGCTTGAGGGACGTTGCCTTGGATCAGTGAGACCGTTTGCTGCTGATCGGTTTTGGTTGTCCACTTGACCGACCCGAGCCCTTCACTGACGGCAAAAAGCCCTATGATAGCGATCATACCGAAGAGGCGAGCACGCCCCTGCCATTGCCCCCAATGGGGGGTCACTAAGGCGGCTAAGCCCGCAAGCGACACCAAGACGAGCGTGATCCCTTGAACACCCAGTACCGGGGCGATACTCGCAAACGGGCTGTCTATTTGGCTATAACCTGGCCATAACCAGGGAAAACCGGTAAATACCCAGCCTCTTAGCCAATCAACCACTAACCACAAGGCAGGTGCCAGCATCGTCCATTTTATGCCCGCTTGCTTGATGGGTGATTTATGTATCAGCCAGCCGAATAGCGCGGGGTAAAGCGATAAATAGACGATAAGCAGTGCCATCAAAAACAGGCCTGCGATCACAGGCATCCCGCCAAAATGGTCAATACTGACATACACCCAGCTTACCCCAGTTGTAAACTGGCCGAGCCCCCAGCTAAAACCTATCCAAGCCGCGCGTTTGGGCGAGGAAGCAACTTGCAGAAGAAGCAACAAGCCCCAGAGCGCGACCAACATAAAGGGCCAATAGGAAAAAGGGGAAAAGGCGAGGGTGGCAAGCGCGCCAAAAAGGGCAGCCAATAATGGCTGCCCCAATGGGCGTAAACGGTTAGGCGTTTTCACTGTTCGATTCGCTACTGTCTGGAATGGTGACTTGTAGCTGAATGATACGACGACTATCAGCGGCCGTCACTTTAAAATGGTAGTCACCAATGTCGACTTCTTCACCACGATCAGGAAGATGACCAAAACTGGTCATAACCAACCCACCGATAGTGTCTACCACGTCATCTTGGAACTGGGCGCCAAAATGCTCGTTAAAGTCTTCTAAGGTGGTCAGTGCTTTCATCGAGAAGGTATGGCGACTGAGTTGGCGAATCTCTTGCTCTTCCTCATCGTCATACTCGTCTTCGATCTCGCCTACAATTTCTTCGAGAATATCTTCAATGGTGACAACACCCGATACCCCGCCGAATTCATCGATGACGATCGCCATGTGGTAGCGTTCTTCTTGGAACTCTTTAAGTAGACGGTCAACCCGCTTACTCTCTGGTACCACCACAACAGGGCGTAAGACCTTTTCGATGTCGAAATCTTCAGCATCGGGGCGCAGATAGCGCAACAAATCTTTCGCAAGCAAGATGCCTTCAACATGGTCTTTGTCATCACTGATCACAGGATAACGTGAGTGTTGGGCATCAATAATAATATTAATGATCGCTTCCAATGACTGCGATCGTTCAACGATTACCATCTGCGAACGGGGTATCATGATATCTCTCACACGCATGTCAGAGATTTGCATCACACCTTCCAGCATATCCCGGGTGTCCTGATCGATCAGGGCGTTTTGCTCTGAGTCGCGAAATACGTCCACCAGTTCTTGTCTGTCTTTTGGATCAGCTTGGAAAAACTGACCCAGCCGTTCGAAGAAGGTCTTCCTACTCGGACCGTCTGCGTTTTGCGAATTATCGTCGTTCATTCAATTTCATTCAGTTAGTTAACGCTCAATGAAGTCATTCGCATAAGGGTCACTGACCCCCATGGTTGCCAGGATCTTTCGTTCCAAGGCTTCCATTTGCTCGGCTTCATCATCCTCAATATGGTCGTAGCCCAATAAGTGTAAGCTACCATGGACGACCATGTGTGCCCAGTGATCCATCAGCGTTTTGCCTTGCTGCTGTGCCTCTTGCTCAACAACTTGGCGACATACCACCAGATCACCGAGTAAATCTATGTCTACCCCAGGAGGTGCTTCAAAGGGGAAAGATAACACATTCGTCGGTTTATCTTTGCCACGATAGTCGCGATTTAAGCTCTGGCTCTCACCTTCATCCACAATCCGGATCGTCACTTCCGCTTGAGGCTTGGCTTCGCGTATTGCATGTTCAAACCAAGCTTGAAGCTGGTCATCACTGGGCAGCCCCTGTTCGTCATCACAGGCGACCTGGACATCGACGTAATAGCTCATGATGGGTCCTGTGGTGGGATAGAGGTTGGTTGCACCGCGACTTGCTGTGCTTCACGCGCATCTCGCGACGTGCTTCAGCCTCTTTGCGTGCCTTCGCATCTTCTGCTTCCCACTTATCATAGGCCTGAACAATACGGGTAACCACTTGGTGGCGCACCACATCGTCGGCTTGGAAGAAGTGAAAGCTAATTTCATTCACGTCAGACAGCACTTCAATCGCATGGCGTAGCCCTGAGCGGGCATTGCGCGGTAAATCGACTTGGGTAACGTCACCGGTGATGACGGCCCGTGAATTAAAACCAATCCGAGTCAGGAACATTTTCATCTGCTCGACCGTGGTGTTTTGGCTTTCATCTAGGATGATAAAAGCATCATTCAAGGTTCGGCCACGCATATAAGCCAGCGGCGCTACCTCGATCACATTACGATCAATCAGTTTTTCGACCCGCTCGAAACCGAGCATCTCAAACAAGGCATCGTAGAGTGGACGCAAGTAAGGATCGACTTTCTGGCTGAGATCGCCAGGTAAAAAGCCTAACTTTTCACCCGCCTCAACCGCTGGACGTGTTAACAAAATCCGACGAATCTCTTGGCGTTCCAGCGCGTCTACCGCAGCTGCGACGGCGAGGTAGGTTTTACCTGTGCCCGCCGGACCAATGCCAAAAGTAATGTCATGATTGACCATATTGGCGATGTATTGCGCCTGATTTGGCGTGCGCGGTTTAATCACCCCTTTTTTGGTCTTGATGTTAATCTCTTTACCGTAAGGGATGCTCGATTCGGTGTTCTGTTCTAACACGCCAGACTCTTTGATCGCCAAATGAATGGCTTCGGGCTCAATGTCGGGCGAACTGCCACGCACGGGGGCCGTATCCACATACAGCCGCTTTAAGATGTCGACGGCGGCGTTGGCGGTGTGAGGTTTGCCCATCACCGTAAAGGCATTATGGCGGTGGCTAATTTCAACACCCAAGCGGCGCTCTAGTTGTTTGATATTATCGTCAAACGGGCCACATAAGTTGGCAAGACGGGTGTTGTCGGCAGGTTCTAATGTAAGGTCAAGAGAGATGATTTTAGACAAGATTATCCTCGCTTTCGGCGCCGGTCACCCGACGCCGTTGAATTGATGAACGCGTTATGGCGTGTATACACCAACACCAAGCTCGTTTTCGTTGCGCGTCTTCGCCATGATTTCGGTTGGCGAGACGGCGACACGCAAGTCCATATCTTTTTCGGTACGAACCAGCTCACCGCGGAGCGAGTTTGGCATCACTTCAGTAATTTTTACGTCAACAAATTGGCCAATCAAATCGACAGAGCCTTCAAAGTTGACCACTCGGTTATTCTCAGTACGGCCACGCAGCTCCATAAGATTCTTACGCGATGGCCCTTCGACTAAGATACGTTGTTCGGTTTCTAGCATCATACGTGAATAGCGCATCGCTTGGCTGTTCACTTGCTGCTGCAAACGGTACAGGCGTTCTTTTTTCACTTGCTCTGGTGTGTCGTCAGGCATATCTGCCGCTGGCGTCCCTGGGCGAGGTGAATACACAAAGCTGAAGCTCATATCAAAGTCGATATCGGTAATCAGCTTCATGGTCGCTTCAAAGTCTTGCTCGGTTTCTCCCGGGAAGCCGACGATAAAGTCTGAGCTGATGGTGATATCGGGACGTGCCTGACGCAACTTACGGATCTTAGATTTGTACTCAATCGCCGTGTGCGGGCGTTTCATCATGGTCAAGATTCGATCAGAGCCACTTTGTACCGGCAAGTGCAAAAAGCTCACCACTTCTGGCGTATCACGATACACCTCAATGATATCATCGGTAAACTCAACCGGATGACTGGTGGTGTAGCGAATGCGATCAATACCATCGATAGCGGCGACATAGCGCAGTAAGTCAGCAAAAGTACAGATGTCGCCATCATGGGTCTCACCGCGATAGGCATTCACATTCTGGCCTAGCAGGTTTACCTCACGCACACCTTGCTCGGCAAGCTGGGCAATTTCGAACAGCACATCGTCGAGTGGACGGCTCACTTCTTCGCCGCGCGTATACGGCACAACACAGAACGTACAGTATTTCGAGCAGCCTTCCATAATGGAGACAAACGCTGTCGCGCCATCGGCACGCGGCTCAGGCAGACTGTCAAACTTCTCAATTTCTGGGAAGGTAATGTCCATCACTGTGCCGCTATCGCCACGTGATTGTTTTATCATTTCAGGCAGGCGATGTAGCGTTTGGGGGCCAAAAATGACGTCCACATAAGGCGCACGCTCGCGGATGTGATCGCCTTCTTGGGTTGCCACACAACCACCAACGCCGATCACCAGCTCTGGATTCTTGTCTTTGAGTGTTTTCCAACGCCCCAGTTGGTGGAATACCTTTTCTTGTGCTTTTTCACGAATTGAACAGGTATTGAGGAGGAGAACATCTGCGTCTTCTGGTTGTTCGGTCAGCTCATAGCCACCGGCAGAATTTAGCAGATCTGCCATCTTGGATGAGTCATACTCATTCATTTGGCAACCCCAGGTTTGATCAGCAGTTTCTTAGCCATGTAACTTCACGCTCATTATTAATCTTATGGTCGACATTACCCTTTCAAGCTGTATGGTTTTTAATCAGTCAATCAGCTTGGCAAGCCGCGTATTGTACTGCTTTCCTATATCGCTGACCAGATCACAGGCTGGGAGAAATGGTGTCAATCTGGTTAAGTGATTGAGCCGACGCCGCAAAACGAGATCGGAAAAGCGAATTTGCCCCCACTTTGATCGGATTGATATCGAATTCTCGTTTACCTTCAGTAGAATGCTGGCATTAACGGGACAAAGAGACAGTCATGAATCAATTTGAAATTATTATTGTCGGCGGTGGCATGGTCGGTGCCGCTGTCGCATTAGGACTTGCCCGCCAAGGTCGGCAGGTGGCATTGATAGAACGCCAAGAACCGGATCCTTTCCATGCGTCACAACCGATGGATTTACGGGTGTCTGCGATATCTCATGCGTCTGTCAGTTTGCTTCAAGACTTAGGCGCATGGGCCGACATTGAAGCCATGCGAGTCTGTCCCTATCGACGATTAGAAACCTGGGAAGCAGAAGACAGCCGTGTGTGTTTCAGTGCCGACCAACTCGAATTACCACAGTTAGGATATATGGTCGAGAACCGCTTGATTCAACTCGGCTTGTGGCAACAGTTTGCTCGTTTTGACAATTTGCACCTTGTCTCACCGGCCTCTATCACGGGTATGACGCAGGCGGGCGGTCTGCATCAACTCCAATTAGACAGTGGCGAAACACTAGAAGCGCCCTGGTTGATTGGTGCCGACGGTGCCCACTCGAAAGTGCGAGATTACGCGCAAATCGGTCTTACCAGCTGGGATTATCGTCAGCATTGCATGTTAATTCATGTCGAAACGGCCGCGCCCCAACAAGATATTACCTGGCAGCAATTCTTTCCCTCAGGGCCGCGGTCATTACTGCC
The DNA here is from genome assembly GCA_000565345.1 of Salinivibrio costicola subsp. costicola ATCC 33508 = LMG 11651. GTDB lineage: Bacteria > Pseudomonadota > Gammaproteobacteria > Enterobacterales > Vibrionaceae > Salinivibrio > Salinivibrio costicola. The sequence continues at coordinate 74,801 of AQOF01000023.1, forward strand.
ATTGTGCGGCAACAATGCCTCATTAGTGTGGTATGACAGCCCGGCGCGAGTTCAACAGTTGTGTCAGCTCAATGCTGAGCAGCTTAAAGCCGAGATAGTGAGCCATTTCCCACCACAAGTGGGTGATGTCACCCCCATCAACTGGGGCGCATTTCCGCTAACGCGTCGTCATGCCCAGCAATACCATCGTAACGGCGTAGTAGTCATAGGAGATGCCGCCCACACCATTAACCCGCTCGCGGGGCAAGGGGTGAACTTAGGCTTCAAAGACGTGAGCGCGTTGCTGGATGCCTGTGCCGATGCAGGCGCACAATGGCAAGCCGAGTCAACGTTAGCGGCGTACGAAAAAGCACGCCGTACGGATAACATGATGATGCAAACCGGGATGGATGTGTTTTATGCCGCGTTTAGTAACCGAATCACGCCTTTAAAACTGGCACGTAATGCGGTGTTTAAACTGGCTGAACACAGCGGCCCGGTGAAAAAACATGTATTGAAGTATGCGTTAGGCTTGTAGATAAACGCAAAAAAGCCCACATGGTGTGGGCTTTTTAATATGGCTGGGGTACCAGGATTCGAACCTGGGAATGACGAGATCAAAACCCGTTGCCTTACCGCTTGGCGATACCCCAGTAGGTGTTACCTAACCCGGCCATTTAAACATCATGCCGAATTATAAAATTAATGGTGGCTACGACGGGATTCGAACCTGTGACCCCATCATTATGAGTGATGTGCTCTAACCAACTGAGCTACGTAGCCACTCTGTCAGGCATAGTGCCTTAAGACGCTGCGAATTATGCGGATCTGGGCGAAAGTCGTCAAGGTCTCGTTATTGTTTTTTTTGTGATTTTGCATTCATTGGCTGCAATAATTCGCCATTTTGAACAATTTAACGGCAAAGCCTACCGAGTAGGTGGCGGAGAACGTTGAATGATGGGAATAAAAAAACCAGCCCGGGGGCTGGTCTAAATATCAATAGGATGGGGTCTCGACAACGCACCCTAAAGCATAACGTATGTGCGTATTAAACGTTGAAACGGAAGTGAATCACATCGCCATCTTTAACGATATATTCTTTCCCTTCCAAGCGCCATTTACCGGCATCTTTGGCGCCGTTTTCACCATTGTTAGCGATATAATCATCATAGCCAACCACTTCGGCACGAATAAAGCCTTTTTCAAAGTCGGTATGGATTTTACCCGCCGCCTGTGGCGCGGTCGAGCCAATCGGCACTGTCCAAGCACGTACTTCTTTCACGCCTGCGGTAAAATAGGTGTGCAGAGTGAGTAGCTCGTAACCGGCGCGAATCACGCGGTTTAGGCCAGGCTCTTCAAGGCCCATCTCATCTAAGAACGCCGCCGCTTCTTCGGCATCTAGCTCGGCAATCTCGCCTTCGATTTCCGCACACACGGCCACCACGGTTGCGTCTTCTTGGGCGGCAATTTCACGCACTTTGTCGAGGTACGGGTTGTTTTCAAAACCATCATCATTGACATTGGCAATGTACATGGTCGGCTTAAGCGTCAAAAAGTTAAGGTATTGTACTGCTGCGGCTTCTTCTTTGCTCAGTTCGACCGAGCGCAACATCTTGCCTTCTTCTAGGACGGGGAGCAGTTTTTCAAGCACGGTTAGCTCAAATTTGGCATCTTTATCGCCACCTTTGGCTTTTTTGGCGTTGCGCTGCATCGCACGCTCACAGCTTTCAAGATCAGCCAGCGCAAGCTCGGTGTTAATCACGTCGATATCATCAGCCGGATCCACTTTACCAGCCACGTGAACGATATTGTCATTCTCAAAACAACGTACCACATGACCAATCGCATCGGTTTCACGGATGTTCGCTAGGAACTTGTTCCCTAAACCTTCACCGCGCGATGCGCCGGCAACTAAGCCGGCGATGTCAACGAACTCCATCGTGGTGGGGAGCACTTTCTGTGGATTGACAATTTTCGCCAGCGCATCCAAGCGTAGATCAGGGACAGGGACCACGCCCGTATTGGGTTCAATCGTACAAAATGGAAAGTTAGCCGCATCAATGCCGGCCTTGGTCAGTGCATTAAACAGAGTGGATTTGCCTACGTTTGGTAGACCCACGATGCCACATTTAAAACCCATGAGATGGTAACCCTTTAATCAAAATTACTGTGCTTTGAAGGTATGTAGACGATTTTGCGCCTTGGCGAGATCATCTTTGAGCAGGATCTCGAGGCTGCGTACTGCCTCGTCAGTGGCCTGCTCTAGCAGGCTCTGCTCATTAGCGGGGGCTTTGGTAAGCACGTATCCCGCTACCTTATCCTTGTGACCCGGATGACCGATGCCTATCCGAAGCCGATAAAACGATTTGTCATTTGCAAGTTTGCTAATGGTATCACGCAGGCCATTATGGCCACCGTGTCCACCACCTTGCTTAAACTTGGCCACACCGGGTGGTAAGTCTAGCTCGTCATGCGCCACCATGATGGCGTCGACGGGAATATTGTAAAAATTCGCCAGTGCTTGCACGGCCTTCCCGGACAAATTCATGTACGTGGTTGGGATCAACACACGGAGATCGTGTCCGTGGACATTGATACGGCCCGTCAAACCAAAGAATTTTTTTTCTTCTTTCAACGGCGCATTGTGGATCCGCGCAAGCTCTTGCACGACCCAAGCGCCCGCGTTATGGCGTGTTTGGGCATATTCTGGCCCTGGATTGGCCAATCCAACTAATAAGCGGATCTGATTACTCACGACGTTTCTCGCTATCTATCTACTTATCGTAGCCGGTGAGCATCGAGCCCACGCAAAAAGGCGCCATATCCTACCATTGATATGGCTAAAGGATCGAGTCAGCCATTCAAAATGGGCAATAAAAAAACACCCTGCACAAGGCAGGGTGTTTCTTGTCGGTCTATGACAATGCGTTAAGAATTAAACATTGCAGAGATCGACTCTTCATTACTGATACGGCGAATCGCTTCTGCCAGCATGCCCGACAGTGTCAATTGAGACACACGCCCGGTTGCTTGAATTTCGGCGCTCAATGGTGTGGAGTCAGTGACCACAATTTCATCAATGACGGACTCAGCGATATTCTTCGCTGCATCCCCCGAGAATACCGGATGCGTTGCATAGGCGAATACACGCTTAGCGCCACGGTTCTTCAGGGCTTCGGCGGCTTTACACAGGGTGCCACCGGTATCAATCATGTCATCAACAATGATGCAGTCACGGCCTTCAACGTCGCCAATCAAGTGCATGACTTGCGACACGTTAGCACGTGGACGGCGCTTATCAATGATGGCAATGTCGGTGTCATCCAGTAGTTTGGCCGTCGCACGCGCTCGCACAACCCCGCCAATATCAGGAGAAACGACCACTGGGTCTTCTAAATTTTTCGCCAGCATGTCTTCAAGCAGCACAGGGGTACCGAAGATATTATCAACAGGGACGTCGAAAAAGCCTTGAATTTGTTCTGCGTGGAGGTCCACAGTGAGTACGCGGTCAACGCCAACGTTAGAAAGGAAATCTGCAATAACTTTTGCGGTGATAGGAACACGGGAGGAGCGTACGCGGCGGTCTTGACGGGCATAACCAAAGTAGGGGATAACTGCGGTTATGCGGCCAGCCGACGCACGTCGGAACGCATCTATCATCACGACCAATTCCATTAAGTTGTCATTGGTCGGTGCACAGGTAGATTGGATGACGAACACGTCACTACCGCGCACGTTCTCGTTAATCTGAACACACACTTCACCGTCAGAAAAACGGCCAACAGTGGCGTCACCCAGTGACATGTAAAGACGGTTTGCGATACGTTGGGCGAGAACGGGTGTCGCGTTACCAGCGAACAGCTTCATATCAGGCACGGTGGAAACCTCGGGTTGCATCCATTTAATAGTCACTGGCTCACAGTGTGTTGCTGTCGTGCATCGAGTAGGGGCGATCGGTTCAACCCTCGTGCAACAAACCCTGTCAGCCAGTTAGGCATAGTGTCGAGTGTGTTCTGGGCATCATGTGCGGTATCAAACTCGGCAAACACGCACGCGCCTGTCCCAGTCATCCTAGACGGCGCATATTCTAGCAGCCACGAAACAGCCTTATCAACCTCGGGGAATTGTTTACGGGCTATCTTTTCGCAATCGTTTTCGTGTTTTTGTGTCATTAGCTCAGAAACTGTGCGCTTTGGCGTACTTCTTTGCAAGTCTGGATGAGTAAAAATTGCAGCGGTCGAAATAGACACATCTGGCTTAACCACCAAGTAATATTTCTCATCAGGCATACAGACGTCAATTTTTCGCCAACGCCTTTCCGCCAACGCCGCATGACCGTGAATGAAAATAGGCACGTCAGCCCCCAAGCCTAGGCCAATGTTTGCCAGTGTAGTCTGGCTCACCTGGGTTTGCCATAAATGATTCAACGCCACCAAGGTCGTGGCTGCATCTGATGAGCCTCCGCCCAGCCCGCCGCCCATGGGCAAATGTTTTTCCAGATGAATATCTGCGCCTTGTGAGCATCCGGTATGATTTTGCAGCGCCTTGGCGGCTTTGATAATCAGATTGTCTTTCTCATCGACGCCGTCAATGGCGGGGCTAAGGTTGATCGTGCCGCTGTGATTAGGCGTAATAGCCAAGGTGTCGCCGTGATCTAAAAACTGAAACAAGGTTTGCAGTTCGTGATAACCATTAGCTTGGCGTCCATTGATATAAAGAAATAAGTTAAGTTTCGCTGGCGCTGGCCAGTAGGTTGTTTCAGTCATTATCGAGTGTCCAAGTAGAAATCATCAGTTTGATCGTTTGCTGGTCGTTACTGAGCGTGATTCGAGTTGGAAGCGCAGGCTGGGTCTCGGCGCTGTAGCCTTGATAATCGATATCCCAACCTTGTGTGTCGTCGAGGGCGGCCAAGCGGTTATCGGGGCCGAGTGAAAAGCGGTCTTGTGCGCGTGGTAGGCCAATCAACCAAGGGGCAAGCGCGTCAACGGGTAAATGGGCGCCGGTCAAATAGGCGATCAAACGGGCTGGATTAGGGTCTTGGTATTGCTTGCCCTGATCATCAACCAAGGTCGCACCTTGCGCATTCATGGTTAGAGACAACAGGGTGGTTCCCAAAAAATTCGTTAGCCGCAGTGTCGATTCAGTCGGAGAATGGCGCCAGTAAAGGTTGGCAGAAAAGCGCGTATCTGGTGCGATAAAAGCCACCTTACCGCGTGCGGTATAACTGTCTATGGTCTCAAGCGATGCGCGATGCGTTTGCCATTCTGTGGTAGGAGCCGGCGCCGTTGCACAGCCAGAGAGCACGGCAAAGACGACCGTCAACATACTGATTCGTATACAAGAGAAATCAGCGCGTATACAAGGGAAGCCAGTGCGCATAAAAGAGAAACCAGCGCGTATACAAGAGAAAACAGTACGTATACAGGAGAACATGAAAGCGAGTATCCTTTTATAACGTCAACAGACAGTGATCAGCATTTGGCATTACTTTGCCATAAGCGCCGAGGTGAGAGAAGTCAGTTAGGCACTTAGCCGTGCGGGAGGAAAGAATGGGTATAGTTGTTGTTGGCCAGTCTGTCATCAATCTCGTGAGGCTTCACATTTCCGCACCACGAAAATACTGCGATACAATGTTCGCTTTAATTCACGGGGGGCATCAAGTAAAATCCCCCGCTCCAATCCTTACTGGTGCTGTCGGTAACAACGCTTCATGAGCCTGTTAGTTCTCGGAATCAATCACAAAACGGCCCCCGTCGAGCTGCGGGAAAAGGTCGCCTTTTCGCCGCAACAACTGGAGCAGGCGTTAGGGCAGCTTTCCGAGCATCCGCAGGTGCGCAGCTGTGTGATTGTCTCAACCTGCAATCGCACCGAAATCTACGCCGAGTTAAATCAACCTGGTGTCGGGGTCTTGGTTGAATGGCTCACACGCTTTCATCAACTCAGTGGCGAAAGTTTGATGGCAAGCATTTATTATCACGAGGAACAATCTGCGGTGAAGCATCTGATGCGTGTTGCCTGTGGGTTAGATTCTTTGGTGTTAGGTGAGCCGCAGATATTAGGCCAAGTTAAACAAGCGTACGCGAGTGCCAGTGATGCCGATATGATTTCCGGCTCGTTGGAAAAATTGTTCCACAAAACCTTTGCGGTGGCAAAACGGGTACGAACCGAGACCGAAATTGGTGGCAACGCGGTATCTGTTGCATTTGCGGCCTGTACGTTGGCCCGCCAGATTTTTGAATCCTTAGCGGACGTCACCACATTGTTGGTTGGCGCGGGAGAAACGATTGAACTGGTTGCGAGACATTTGCATGAGCATCAATGCAGCCAAATTATCTTTGCGAACCGTACGCAATCGCGCGCTCAATGTTTAGCTGAACAGTTTGATGCCAAAGTGATTGGCTTAGACGCGTTACCCGAGCAGCTTTGCCACGCCGATATCGTGATCAGTTCAACGGCGGCGCCCATGCCTTTGATTGAAAAAGCGATGGTTGAAAAAGCCTTGAAACAGCGACGCCACCAACCCATGCTGTTAATCGATATCGCGGTACCACGAGACATAGACGAGAAAGTGGGCAACTTATCGGATGCTTATTTGTACAGTGTGGATGACTTACAATCTATCGTAGAGCACAATCGAGAACAACGAAAGTTGGCCGCGATCCAAGCAGAAGCCATTGTCACTGAAGAAAGCGCCGACTTTATGCGCTGGTTACGTTCACGCGAAGCGGTAGATAGCATCAAGCAATACCGGACACAGTCCGAACACATTAAACAGGCGGAGCTGGTGCAGAGTATTCAAGCCCTTGCCAATGGGGCTGACGCAGAAAGCGTATTACGCCAGCTTAGTAACCGCCTGACCAATAAACTGATCCACCCTCCGACACAAGCGATGCAGCAGGCTGCCCAAAATGGTGAGCCCGATAAACTGGCCGTGATGCGTACGTGCTTGGGGCTGGACAGCGACAACTAACGAAGAGATTTATGAAAGCATCAATATTAGCGAAGCTAGAATCGCTGGCGGAGCGCTACGAGGAAGTACAACACCTGCTCGGAACGCCTGAAATCATTAGTGAGCAGAACAAATTTCGTGCGCTGTCGAAAGAGTACGCGCAGCTGGAAGAAGTGATCAAATGTTTTACGGCGTTTAAGCAAGCCAAAGAAGACCTCGCGGCAGCGCAAGAAATGGCCAACGAAGATGATCCTGACATGCGCGAGATGGCGCAAGAAGAAGTCGCGCAAGCCGAGCAAAGCATTGTTGCGTTGACCGATCAGCTGCAAATTTTATTGTTGCCGAAAGACCCGAACGATGACCGTAACTGCTTTTTGGAAATCCGTGCTGGAGCCGGTGGCGACGAAGCCGGGATTTTTGCGGGTGACTTGTTCCGCATGTATAGCCGTTATGCCGAGCAACGTGTTGGAAGCTGGAAATGATCAGTGCCAGTGGAGGAGAGCACGGCGGCTTTAAAGAAGTCATTGCACGTGTGGCTGGCGAAGGCGCCTACGGTGTGCTGAAATTTGAATCCGGCGGTCACCGTGTACAACGCGTACCTGCCACCGAGTCGCAAGGTCGTGTCCATACGTCAGCGTGTACCGTGGCGATTTTGCCTGAAGTGCCAGAAACGGAAGCCCCTGAAATTAATCCGGCCGACTTGAAAGTTGACACCTTCCGAGCCTCAGGAGCGGGCGGGCAGCACGTCAACACCACGGACTCTGCGATTCGCATTACTCACTTGCCGACCGGCACTGTGGTGGAATGCCAAGATGAGCGTTCACAACATAAAAACCGCGCCAAAGCCATGTCAGTACTGGCAGCACGTTTGATTAAAGCGGAAGAAGAAAAACGCGCCGCTGAGGAAGCCTCAACCCGTCGTAACCTGCTTGGCTCGGGCGATCGTTCCGATCGGATTCGGACTTATAACTATCCGCAAGGTCGCGTCTCCGATCATCGCATTAACTTAACCTTGTATCGTTTAGACGATGTGATGCAAGGGGATCTCGATAGCTTGGTGGATCCTGTGATTCAAGAGCATCAAGCGGATCAATTAGCGGCCTTGTCTGAGCATCCATAATGACAGTCACGATAGGCGCGTTGCTGGCCGATAGCACCACTGAGCTCACCGCATTATCCGGTGGCTCAGCGGGCATTGATGTTAAAGCCTTGCTCTGCCATGTGTTAGCGCAACCTACCAGCTATCTCTACACCTGGCCCGAGCGCAAACTCACCGCGGCACAACTGGCGCAATTTCGTCAGCTGTTTGCCCGCCGACTGCAAGGAGAGCCGATTGCATACATTCTGGGCTACCGTGACTTTTGGACCCTGAGACTGAATGTATCGCCAGCGACGTTGATCCCGCGTCCAGAAACCGAACTCTTGGTAGAACAGGCGTTAGCGCTTCTGCCAGCGACCCCTTGTCGGGTGTTAGACTTAGGCACCGGCACGGGAGCGGTGGCATTAGCCATTGCCAGTGAGCGCCCCGATATCACCGTTGTGGGCGTTGATTTGATGCCAGAAGCAATGATGTTGGCAAGCCGAAACGCGGATGCGCATCAAATTAACAACGTCCACTTTATTCAAAGTGACTGGTTTAAGGCGTTAAGCGATATGCATCGGTTTGATCTGATTGTCAGTAATCCGCCTTACATCGATGAGACGGATCCGCATCTGCAACAAGGGGATGTTCGTTTTGAGCCCATGAGTGCGCTGGTGGCTGAAGACAGTGGGTTGGCAGATATTCGTTATATTGGTCAATCCGCCCCCGATTACTTAGTCGCCTCTGGCTGGTTGATGGTCGAACACGGCTACAACCAGGGAGAAGCGGTGCGTCGTGTATGGAAAGAAGCGGGTTGGCACAATCTCCAAACCCAACAAGATTACGCTGGGCTCGATAGAATCACCTTGGCACAGCGACGTTAATTGAGACTGACAGGAAGCAGGAATCATTATGATCTACATGGCCCTCAAGCACACCCACTTACTGACCGTGGTATTAAGCCTCTCTTTATTCGTGATCCGTTTCGTATGGGTGATGCGTGATAGCGAGATGATGAACAAAAAATGGGTCAAGGTCACGCCGCACGTGGTCGACACCTTGTTATTGACCACCGGTGTCGCATTGATTTTTGTCACCGGCTTTATACCGTTTACAGAGTCTGGTGCGTGGTTAACCGAAAAGCTGACCTGTGTACTGGCTTACATTGCATTAGGCTTTGTTGCTTTACACTACAGCCGCGGCAAACTGTTCCGGACACTGGCGTTTTTTGGTGCGTTAGGGTGGGCCTATGCCGCCGCTAACTTAGCACTGATTAAAGTTCCACACCTAATGGGATAAATATGATGCCATTAACCGATCAACAATTAGATTCGCTAACACTGGCAGAAGGGGCTATCAGCCTCAACCATGCCATTGATGCGTCGATCGACGCTCATCAAGTGAAGGCCTCTCTCGATCGTCTCGCGGATGAAGCGGAGCATCAGCTCGGCGCCGAGCCCGATATGGCGCTGCGTCTTGAGGGATTATGCCGTCTTTTTTATCACCAATGGCAGTTTAAAGGCGATATCGAACAGTACTTTTCTTCCGATAATGTCTTTTTGGATAAAGTCTTAGCGCGTAAAACCGGGATCCCCGCTTCACTGGGGGCAGTGTTTTTATACCTCTGTGAGCGCTTATCTTTACCCGTTCAACCCATCGCTTTTCCTAGTCAATTAGTGTTGAGAATTGATCAACTGGATAACGCTCCTGTGTTTATTAACCCCTTCAATGGCGAACGTGTGAGCCAACGTACTTTACGCGGCTGGTTAAAAGGGAGCCAAGGGCCGCTGGCGGAGCTTGAAGATTCACACTTATTGCCGAGCGACAATCCAACCATTATTGGTCGTTGGCTGACGGTGGCCAAAAGTGCTTTATTACGCGAAGAAAAGTACGCCCTGGCACTGCGTTGTAGTGAGCTTGCGTTGACCTTTAGCCCAGACGATCCTTACGAAATTCGAGATCGTGGCTATATTTTTCAGCAGTTGGATTGCGATCGCGTAGCGGCGACCGACTATGAATATTTTATTGAGCAGTGTCCGGACGATCCGGCCGCTGAGCTGTTAAAAATGCAAGTGAAAGCGCTTAACGAAGAGCAACCGACGTTACATTAATGCGTGTTAACGCATGATAAAGGATACCCCTATGACGCAAAAAACCGTCCATATTGGCGATACACCTGTTGCGAATGATCGCCCGTTCACCTTGTTTGCTGGCATGAATGTGCTGGAGTCACGTGATTTAGCGATGCAAATTTGTGAGCATTACGTCAAAGTGACTGACAAACTTGGCATTCCTTACGTCTTTAAAGCGTCGTTTGATAAGGCGAATCGCTCCTCGGTGCACTCTTACCGTGGCCCAGGGATGGAAGAAGGGTTAAAGATTTTTGAAGAGCTCAAGCGCACCTTTGGCGTCAAAGTGATCACCGATATTCATGAGCAATACCAAGCTGCGCCCGTGGCGGAAGTCGCCGACGTGATTCAGTTACCGGCGTTTTTGGCTCGCCAGACCGATTTGGTCGAAACCATGGCCAAAACTGATGCGGTGATTAACGTGAAAAAGCCTCAATTTATGAGCCCGGGGCAAGTGGGCAACATTGTTGATAAATTTGCTGAGTGCGGCAACGAGAAGGTGATTTTGTGTGAGCGTGGTAGCTGCCATGGTTACGATAACCTGGTCGTTGATATGCTGGGTTTTGATGTGATGAAAAAAGCCTCAAACGGTAGCCCAATTATTTTTGATGTGACCCATGCGCTCCAGTGTCGCGATCCGCAAGGCGCTGCATCCGGCGGCCGTCGTCAGCAAACCGTTGATTTAGCACGTGCAGGTCTAGGCACTAAAATTGCTGGCTTGTTTATCGAAGCGCACCCAGACCCAGATAATGCCCGTTGTGATGGCCCCTCAGCCCTGCCGCTGAATAAACTCGAGCCTTTCCTCGCGCAAATGAAAGCCCTGGATGATGTGATCAAAAGCTTTGTAGATATCGATATTCGCTAATCCGACCTATCGATACCCATAAAAAAGCTGCCCAACGTTGGCAGCTTTTTTTGTGTCTCTTCGTTTTTTAGATGTTTAGACGTCTATTTGTTGACTGGACGGCTAGAGGGCTGTAATCTCGTTGACAGTTTTATAAGAGGTATAACAAAACTGCCATGACAACATCAGCAAACACCACACCGAAGCCTTCTGCGCTTGCACTGCTTCCCCTGATTTTATTTTTAATCCTTTTTATTGGATCGGGCGTGTATTTTACCTTAGAAGGTGTCGACTACGCCTTTTATCAATTGCCTGCACACGTCGCGATTTTACCCGCGGTAATCTTGGCCATTGGCCTAAGCCGCGAGCGCCTGAATACGGCCATTGAGCAGCTCATTCGTGGCATGGGACATGGTGATATTATTGCCATGTGTTTAATCTATTTGCTGGCTGGTGCGTTTTCTTCGGTGGCGGATGCAACCGGGGGCGTGGAAGCCACGGTCAATCTTGGGTTAGCGCTGATCCCCGAAAGCCTTATTCTGCCGGGCTTGTTTGTGATTGCGGCGTTTATCTCCACCGCAATGGGCACCTCGATGGGCACCATTGCCGCGCTTGCGCCTTTTGCATTGAACATGGCCACTGCAACCGGTCAATCGCCCGCTGTCATGGCAGGTGTATTGCTGAGCGGCGCGATGTTTGGCGATAACTTATCGTTTATCTCTGATACCACAATCGCGGCCACGCGCTCACAAGGCTGTAGCATGCGTGACAAGTTTAAAGAGAACGTTGGCATTGCCATTCCTGCTGCCATCGCTGCGATCATTCTGTTTGTATTTAATAATCAAAGTGCGCCAGTTGAAGCGCCTGAGAGCATTAACTACTTGGCGGTTATCCCTTACCTTTCGATCATCGTATTGGCACTGGCGGGACTAAATGTGTTTGTTGTCCTGACTTCAGGTATTTTGCTGGCGATGGGTGTGGGTCTGATGAGCACGCCTGACTTTACCTTGATGACGTTTAGCCAAGAGGTCAAAGACGGCTTTGCCAGCATGCAAGAAATCTTCGTACTCTCGTTAATGATTGGTGGTATTGCTGAATTGATGCGTTGCCAAGGTGGATTAAGCTTTTTGACCAACACAGTCAATAAAGTGATTGTCCGCTTTCAAAAAAAACCAAGGTCAGCATCACTCTCGTGCGAGCGAGTTTGGCATCGCCTTGTTAGTGTCTTTCGCTAACTTATGTACGGCCAATAATACCGTGGCCATTGTTGTATCGGGCCAAGTGGCTAAAAATATAGCAACTGAGCATTCCGTACCGGCTAAGCGAAGTGCAAGCTTGTTGGATATCTTTTCATGTGTCGTGCAGGGCATGATTCCTTATGGCGCACAAATTCTGTTACTCGGTGCAAGCTTTGGGCTATCTCCTTTAGTGATTGTCAGCCATTCTTACTACTGTTTCTTTTTAGCCGCTTCTGCCTTAATTGCTGTCAGTAGTCGTCATTGGTGGCAAGCGCGCCGCGCGTAACCGTCACTTGATAAAACCACGGTGCTGGCTTTGCCTGTCTCATTAGATAAGCAAAGGCTGCACCGTTTTTTAATGGATTAGAGTCTTGGCTCTAGAAATTTTGCCCCGATCACCAAAGTCAGTAATTTTGGATATCGTATAGTGATCATCGCAACAAAAATATGAAATGGCTCAGCGCTATAGCAACAATTCTTTTAGACTAGATAGCGTTTTCTAACCACCGACAATGATGTCGATGGTGGTTTATCCCTCGCTAAAAAGGTCTATGATCATGAAGGAACGTCTTTGTTTAAAGGCAGCGGTTAGTGCTGCGTTAATTGCATCATTGGCAGGGTGTGCCAACTCAGGCTCTGAGACACCAGAGCAAGGTTGGGCGCCAGATACCACTTATAAACTCACCATTCTTCATACCAACGACAATCACGGTCGTTTCTGGCACAACCGCTATGGCGAATACGGCATGGCCGCGCGCAAAACGCTGATCGATGAGCTGCGTACAGAAGCACAAGCAGAAGGCAGTGAAGTGCTACTGCTCTCAGGCGGTGACATCAATACCGGTGTCCCAGAGTCTGATCTACTCCACGCGGAACCGGATTTTAAAGGGATGACGCGCATCGGTTATGACGCCATGGCGATTGGTAACCACGAGTTTGATAACCCATTGAGCGTGCTCGAGCAGCAAATGCAGTGGACCGATTTTCCAATGCTGTCTGCCAACATTTACGATAAAGAAACGGGCGAGCGTAAATTTCAGGCCTACGAGATGTTTGAGCGCAATGGCCTAAAAATTGCGGTTGTCGGTCTGACCACAGAAGATACCGCGAAAATTGGTAACCCTGAGTACATTGGCTCGCTCGACTTCCGTGATCCGAAAGCTGAAGCGAAAAAAGTGATCGCCAAGCTCAAAGAAACCGAAAAGCCGGATATCATTATTGCGGCAACCCATATGGGCCACTATGCCGATGGCAAAAGCGGTGTAAACGCCCCAGGTGATGTGGCGTTGGCGCGCTATATGGATGATGGCGACCTTGACCTTATCATCGGCGGCCATTCACAAGAGCCGGTTTGTATGGAAGGACCGAACACGTATAACGAGAGTTTCGAGCCCGGTGATGCGTGTACCCCAGACCAGCAAAACGGCGCGTGGATCATGCAAGCCCATGAATGGGGTAAATATGTCGGTAAAGCCGAGTTTGAATTCCAGAATGGCGATTTAAATCTTGTCAGCTACGATCTTATTCCTGTGAACCTTAAAAAGAAAATCAAGGTTGATGGTGAGAGCCAGCGCGTCTTTATTCAAGATGAAATCGCAAAAGACCAAGCTTTGTATGACTTCTTGAAGCCATACCAAGACAAAGGCCAAGAGAAGCTCAACGTTAAGATTGCTGAGAGTAACGGCAAGCTAGAAGGCGATCGTGATGTGGTGCGCTTCCAGCAAACCAACCTAGGCCGCTTAATTGCTAAGTCGCATATGGAACGCGCTAACGCTGACTTTGCGGTGATGAATTCAGGCGGTGTGCGTGACTCTATTATCGCCGGTGATATCACTTACAAAGACGTGCTTAAAGTGCAGCCATTTGGCAACATGGTCACTTACACCGACATGAGCGGTAAAGAAGTGATGGATTACCTCAATGTGGTTGGCACCAAACCCGCAGACTCTGGCGCGTATGTCCAATTTGCCGGCGTTTCAATGGTGGTTGAAAACGGCAGCGTTCACGATGTGAAAATTGGCGGCGAACCGATTGATATGGAAAAAACTATCGCTTTACCGTGCCAAGCTTTAATGCGGCCGGCGGTGACGGTTATCCAAAACTGACTAACCACCCAGGTAACGTCAACACAGGTTTTGTCGATGCGGAAGTGCTTAAAGACTACCTTGAAGCAAACAGCCCTATCGACGTCAACGATTATGCGCCACAAGGTGAGATTGTTTACAAATAAAACCGGATAAAATGGCGATAAAGATAAAGCGGCACCGATGCAGTGCCGCTTTTTTTATGTAATGATAATGCGGTGTTGGAGTAGCAGAGAAACATTATGACGCCAGCAATAAAATTGGCAGAAAAACAGGGGATTGCCTTCTCGGTTCATCAATATGCGCATGATCCAAATAATCCAAATTTTGGCGATGAAGCGGTTCAAGCGTTGGGGCAGGATCCGGCCCGAGTCTTTAAAACCTTATTGTTTTGTATCAATGGTGACAGTAAACAGCTGGCCGTTGCTATTGTGCCGGTAAAAGGAAGCTTAAACCTTAAAGCCGCCGCAAAAGCGGCGGGCGGGAAAAAAGCAACCATGGCCGACCCTCAGGTGGCACAACGCGCAACCGGATACCTTGTCGGTGGCATTAGTCCGCTCGGACAGAAAAAGCGTCTACCGACGTTTTTAGATGCCTCAGCAAAACAGTTTTCAACCCTGTGCGTTAGCGCGGGCCGTCGCGGTTTAGAAATTGAACTGTCCCCGGACGATCTGATGACGTTAACCGCGGGGCAGTATGCCGCGATTGGCGAGTAAAAAAGAGGATAAACAAGCATGACATTGACCATTTGGGCATCGTTAGCCTTAGTTTGTATGCTGGGAGCGATGTCACCAGGGCCCAGCTTGGTGGTGATGGCAAAACATAGCCTCGCTAACAGCCGCCTACATGGCATTGTCGCCTCATGGGCCATGCGTTTGGTGTTGGCCTGTATGCGTTAATTACCATGTTAGGGTTAGCGGTTATATTTAAACAATCGCCTATCTTGTTCACGATTATCGCCTACGCAGGGGCGGCGTATCTCGGTTGGTTAGGGATCAAATCACTCCTGAGCAAAGGCGGCGTCGCGGCAAAGCTAGAGGCGGGCAAAACCGCAAGCCTTAGCGAAGCGGCGCGTGATGGCGCGATGATTTCCATGCTAAACCCTAAACTGGCGCTCTTTTTTATTGCCTTATTCAGTCAATTCGTCGCAGTAGGGTCTGACTTATTCAGTCGCAGTGTGATTGTGCTAACCCCGTTATTGATTGACGGGCTTTGGTATACATTGGTGGCATTTTTGCTCTCAAGCCCCACCATTGTTGACAAAATCCGTCATCGTGGCGCTTGGATTGACAAGCTGTCCGGGGTGGTTTTAATCGCGCTAGCAATACGCGTGGTATTTACGCTGCAGTAAAGCAACAAAGCAATAAAGCAAAAAGACTGGCAACTCGCCAGTCTTTTTGTTGTTCAGGCACGGTGACTGAGATGTCGTTCGCGGGTTTCTAACTTTTTCTCTTGGCTCTTTTTGAGCATCACATACAGCGCACCCGATCCGCCTTGATGCCGCAGAGCAGAATGAAAGCAGAGCACGTCAGAAATTTGTTGCAGCCACTGGCAGACATAGCTTTTCATCATTGCCGGTGGGTTGCTCCTTTCGCCTTTACCGTGAACGATAATCACGGTACGCACGTCCATTCGTTGGCACTGCTTTAGGAAGCGGAGAATTTCATCACGGGCTTTTTCCAACGACATCTTGTGCAGATCAAGTCGAGCATTAATGTCATATTTACCCAAGCGTAGCTTGCGAAAGACCCCGTCTTGCACGCCATCCCGCTTATAAGCCATGACATCGTCGGGTTTAACCATGGTGGCATAATCCAGTGATAGATACTCAGGATCACTGTGAGCTAACCTCTGTGCTGCGTACTGACGGGCAAGTTGCGCTTCAGTCGGCGAGTGCGGTCCGGCTTGGTCCTCAACCGTGTCCTGTTCGATTGGCGCCACGTCAGACATCATTTCTCGGAATAGCTCAAATTCGTTTTTATCACTCATCACTACAGGGCCATCTACGTCGTGGAGTCATTTGGGACAGTATAAACGAAAATAAAAAAAGAAACCTAGCGCCACACTCTGTGACCAACCGTGTAACACTAGGTTAAGCAAGTTTGCTTAAAGATAGGTAGGCAATAAAACAGGTTATTGAGGTTTAGATGTCATCACTTTGTAGACAAAATAGTCGCCAAAGAAACTGATCAGGGCAAATGTACAGATGATGACAATCATGGATGACAAGCCCACGGCGTTGTCGAAAAGTAGATCAAGCCAAAAGTCCATAGTCTGTACCCTCGTGTCCGTTAATGTAGGGTCAGAATGCCAATAGGAACTGTGTTGAATACTGATCAAGATCAATAGAAATGTCGAACAATTTATCAACACTTGTTAACCACGATGCGATCACAATTTGCTCGCAACTGATGCGACTTTCACCGTTTAACTGAGAGGGGAGAAAAAATACGTGATTAGGGCTTGAGGTTTCGTGATGCTTGAGTATGATAGTCGACCTCAGCACGGGGATGCATTTGATCGCATAGCTCTGTGCTTGACAAGGCGAACATCAGTTCGTAAAACTTGTCATATGTCGGTGAATAGCGCAGTTTGGTAGCGCATCTGGTTTGGGACCAGAGGGTCGGGGGTTCGAATCCCTCTTCACCGACCACTATTTTAAAACTGAGTAAACTAAGATTACTTGGTTGACGTAAAAAGCATTAACGGTGAATAGCGCAGTTTGGTAGCGCATCTGGTTTGGGACCAGAGGGTCGGGGGTTCGAATCCCTCTTCACCGACCACTATCCAGGTAGTGGAGAGCGTATTTGGTCGGGGGCCGGGAGCCGGTCCCGCGGGGSCSGCCCCAGCTCTAACGCCATTCCCATCCGTC